>JAGQRJ010000637.1 GCA_020425635.1 Planctomycetota bacterium
AGCCGTAGGGGCGGAGCTTGCCTCCGCCCGTGCCTTCCTCTGGGTCTTGGACGGAGGGATTGAACGCGGAGGCGCGGAGGACGCGGAGGATTCGCAGAGGACGCGCCCGCCTGCCGGGCGGGGAGGCTCGGCGGGTGGCGTCGGTGTCGGTGTCGGTGTCGGCTTCGGGAAAAAGGCGACGCGGGGGAGCGCGACGGCGGGCGGAAGCAAGCTCCGCCCCTACGGCTTGGTGGCCTGAGGCTTTCGGTGTCGGCTTAGGCTGTCGACGTCGGACTCTGCGAAGTCTCCGCGTCCTCCGCGCCTCTGCGGTTCAAGTCCTCGTGCGTCTCCCTCGAGCTGTGGACGTCAGTCCACCCAGGGGCGGGCCTGCTTGATCACGAGCTTGCCCTGGCGGCTGATCTTGAACTCGATGTCCATGGCGAAGGTCTTGTCGCTGGCGGGCACGCCGTAGGCCTGCTTGAAGTGGCGTTGGATCCGCTCCATGGCGCGGGTCAGCTCCTGGATCTGGTCGGGGCTGAGCACGGTGGCTTGACCCTGGGGGAGCTGGTTCGAGCGCTGGATGTACTGGACCTCGTACTCGCCCTGGGGTCCGAGGCGCGCGACGAGGAACTCGTCGGGGGTCGCGCCGGCCTGGGGGTTGGTCACGAGCGACTCGTCGACCTGCACGTTGACGTAGAACCCGGCCCAGTTGGGGTCGTAGATGTTCTTGGTCACGGCCACGCCGTTGGCCTCTTCGTCGTCGAAGTTGGGGTGCACGAGCACGCCCATGGCGGCCTGGAAGTGGTCGATCCGATACCAGGCGCGCTCCTCGTAGGCGCGGAAGTTCCAGAGGCTGGCCCACACCTGGCGCACGGTGTTCTCGAGGTGGCCTTCGTTGGGGCGGTGGGTGTAGCTGTCGTAGAGCCCGGCGCCGTTGAAGCCCTGGAGGTCTTCGTTGTTGGTGCTCGAGCGGCAGCGCAGGGGCTGGTCGGCGGGGAAGCGCTGCTGCAGGGCGCCGATCGCGTCGTGCAGGTCGGCGGGGACGTCGGCGCGCCGGATCCGGCGGCGGAAGGCGCCGAGCAGGCGCTCGCGCTCGGCGGGGTCGCCGCCGACCTCCTGGAAGGCGGGCTCCGCGAGCATTTGCCGGGCCTCGTCGTAGAGCCCGTTGGCCCGCATGAAGCGGTCGTAGAACGCGAAGGGGATCGCGAAGCCGTCGGGGGCGACGCCCGCGGCCAGGATCTTGCGCAGCTCTGCGAGGCCGGCGGCCTTGGCGCCGACGCGCGGGGTGTCGCCGATCCCGAGCGCGTCGAGGTCCTTGACGTCGGTCAGGCTGAGGTCGCGCACCGGGGTCTGGGGATCGGGGCGCAGGGCGTCGAGGCGCTGCATGGCCTCGGCCTCGCTGATCGCCTCGACGGTGAAGCCGTCGGCGGTGACCTCGAGTCGGACCCAGCTGCCGAAGAGCGGCTGCAGGTCGGGGTGCGTGGCCGCGTCCTTGACGTAGGCGTTCGGGGTGTCGTTCTGCTTGGCCTTGAGGTTGATGTGCGAGAGCGGGGTCTGGGGCTGGGCGGTGATCACGCCGCCCACGTGGCTGAGGTCGTTGGGGATCGTCTGGAACACGACCACGTCGCGCACGGTCGGCGGCGGGCCGGAGCCGTCCATGAGCCGCAGGCGGCCGTAGCCGACCCCGAGGTTCAGCGCCGAGAAGGTGACGTTGCCGAACAGCTCGCGGGTGCCGATCACGCGGATCTGGCGCTGGGTGAACTCCGCGCGCTCCTCGGAGTAGAGCCGCTCGTGGGTGTCGCCGGCGGGGTGGTAGTAGACGTGCTCGCTGGCGAAGGGCATGCCGTCGCGGACCTGCGAATAGGCGATGTCGACCTTGGCGACCTTCACCGGGTCGGTGGGCCAGAACTCCACGGTGTAGATCCCGGCGCCGCCGTCGGCGCGCTCGAAGGCGTCGTGGGCGATGATCGAGCCCGCGAGGAAGCTGCGCTGGTCGGTGAAGTAGGTGCGGCGGTTGAACTCCGCGAGGGTCAGGCTCAGCCCGAGCCCCTTGGTCGCGAAGTCGTAGTGGAACGCGTGGCGCTTGGTGTCGATGAAGTGCAGGCGCGGGGTGGCGGTGTCGACCCCGGTCACGAGGAACTTGACCTCGCGCACGCCCATGGCGCCGGGCACGTTGTCGCGCCGGCTGAGGCGCTCGAAGGTCGCGCGGTCGGGGATCCGGGTGTCGTCGGGAGCGCTCGTGAGCGTGCCGGTCTCGTAGTAGGACCAGCGTTGGGAGCCGCGGCGGACGGTGATCCAGCCGCGCACGTCGTCGCCGCTGAAGCGGAAGGTGCCGCGCGCGGTGTAGCCGTCGCCGAACAGGTCGAGGGCCGCGGTCACGCCCTCGTTGAACTCGAGGCTCAAGCGACCGCTCTGGGCGTCGTAGCGGCCCTGGCCGCGGTAGGTGGTGGTCACGCCCTCGTGGGTGGTGCTGTGCTCGACGCGCAGCGCGCCGCCGGGCGCCTCCTCGATCCGCAGGGTGCCCGGCTGGGTGGCCCCGAGGCCGTAGGGGCGCATGCGGATCGTGTAGTTGCCGGGGGCGGGGGCGTCGGCCAGGGCCAGCGAGGCGATCGCGAACAGCAGAGCGACCAGGGGACAGCGCATGAGGGCCTCCGTGCCCGCGATCCTCGCCCCGACGAGGGTGCGACGCAAGCAGATTGCGCGCAGCCCTCGCTCAGAACAGCCGCCAGCCTCGGGGTTGGACCTGCCGCGGCAAGCCGTCGCGGTGCTCGCGCAGCCACGCCGACCAGGCGGCGTGGTCGTCGCCGAGGTCGGCGCCGGTGAGCTTGGGCAGGGTCGCCGCGGCCAGCTTCTTCTGCGCCTCGAGGAAGGGAGCGAAGCCGCTGTCGTGGAGCAGGCCGAGCTGGGTGAGCGCCGACTGGGCCTCGCGCCGGTGGCGCCGGCTGTCGAGCATGGCGACGAGGCTCTCGGTGACGAGCGGGGCCGAGAGCTCGACGAGCGCCGCGAACACGGCGCGATCGACCTCCCCGGTGGACCCCCGCCGCGGGGCGCGGCTCGTGAAGCTCAGGCGCACGCGCCCCAGGTCGAGGGGCACGTCTGCGCGGAGCAGGCCCAGGTCCTGGCGCATGCCGTGCACCGAGACCCCCAGCCGGCTCCCCAGGTCTTGGAACGCGTAGCGCTGGATCAGGCGCAGGATTCGCACGTGGTAGCGCGAAATCGAGCCGTCCTTCACGCTGATCTGGGTCTGCAGCGAGCGCCCCAGGACCCACGACTCCTCGCCGGACAGCGGCACGCTGCGCGGCGGGGCGTCGGGCACCTCGATCTGGAGCGACCCCACGGCGCGGCCGTCCGGGCCGCAGACCTGGGGCTCGTAGCGGCCGCGGGCCTTGAGCCACCAGGCGAGCCAGGCGTTCAGGTCGCGGCCGAGGTTCTCGTGGGTCACGACGAAGAGCTGGTCGGCGATCCAGTCGCAGCGCAGCTGCCAGAGCCGCTCGGCTTGCTCGAGCACGTTGGCGGCTTGGAGCTCCGACATGCCGCAGAGCACGAGCTCGTCGCCCGAGGCCCGGATCGCGCGCAAGCCCTCCTCCGGGTCGAGGCTCTCGATGCACGTCAGGAGGGACACGGGGTGCGCCATGTCTTCGAGGGCTGCGAGCAGGACCCCCGGGACCGAGACCAGGGCGAGCTCGCTGCGGGTCGCCTCCTCCGGCGGGACCTGGGTGAAGCTCCCGCTGCGCGAGGAGTCGCGCGTCGGCTTCTTGGAGAGGTTGCCCGCGCGGAACACGAGCGCGGTCGAGCCGAGCTGGATCCGGTCGTGGTCCTTGAGCACGACCTCCCGGCGCAGCTCCACGTTGTTGAGGAGCACCGGGGCGTTGGGGTCCATGGCCGTGAGGATCACCCCGGTCGGTGTGCGCCGCAGCAAGAGGTGGGTCGGCGCGACCCCGGGCGCGTCGACCGTGAAGTCGGTGTGCGGAGAGCTGCCGAGGGTCAGGTCGGCCCGGGAGAGCAGGGGGAACGAGTCGCCGGGGGCGAGGCCCTTGCACTCCAGGCGCGGGAGGTTGGGGGGCGTCCCGCGCAGGAGGCGGTTGAGGTCGTCGATCAGGAGCGCCGCGCTGGGGGTGCGGAAGGTGCGGTCGCGCTCGAGGAGCTGGGCCACGAGCCGGCACACGTTCATGGGCGGCGGCTGGGTGAGTCGCTCGAGGGGGGGATACTCGCCGGCCTGAATCCGGATCGCGTATTCGGCCACGGTCCGCCCGTGGAAGGGCGTGACCCCTGCGAGTAGCGTGTAGTAGAGCACCCCGAGCGAGAACAGGTCCGCGCGGTGGTCGACCGAGTGGTCGCCCCACTGCTCCGGCGCGATGTAGGCGGGCGAGCCGACGATCGCGCCGGCGTGGGTCGAGGTCGAGTCGGCGTGCTCGCTCTTGGCGATCCCGAAGTCGCAGAGCTTGAGGGTCCCGTCGCTGGAGAGCAGGACGTTGTGCGGCTTGATGTCGCGGTGGACCATGCCCTGCTCGTGGACGGCCTGCAGCGCGGTCGCGATCTGGCGCAAGGCGCGGGTCGCGCCCTCCCAGGTGAAGCGCTTGCGGCGCTCGAGCAGCGCCTGGAGCGAGGGCCCGTCGACGCGCTCGAGGATCAAGTAGGCCAGGGAGCCCTCTCCCCCCGCCTCGAGCACGCGCACGATGTTCGGGTGCTGCAGCTCGGCCATGAGCCGCCCCTCGCGGTGGAAGCGCTGGAGCGCTTCGGGGTCGACCGAGGAGAAGACCTTGATCACGAAGGGGGCGCTGCCGCCGTCGGGGCGCCGGGCCTCGTAGACCCGGCCCATGCCGCCCTGGCCGATCAGGGGCCCGGCGACGAAGCCGCCGAAGCGCTGACCGATCATGGGGTCGCGCTCGCCGCTGGCCGAGAGGTCGGTCTCGGCCGCGCCGAGCAGCGAGGCGTAGGTCTCGGCGTCGATCACCCCCGAGACGTGGAGGTAGGTGAGGAAGGCGCTCGCCTGGACCACGGGCTGCGCGACGGGCGCGCGGAGCGACCACGCGCCGCGGTGCTCCTCGAGCACCGCGGTCTCGACCCCGAGCTCCCGGAGCAGGTCGCAGATGTGGTCGATCGCTCTCAAGCCGGCGCCCCTCGACGAGGGAGAATGACCCTTTCGCCGGGCGGTCGCAAGGGTGCCCAACGGGCTCCGGGGGGTTACCATCGAAAGTTATGGATATCGAAGCGGAGATGGAGCGGCTGAGCCGGGAGGCGCGGGCCAAGCTCGAGGCCGACGCGCCTCGCGCCGCCGGCGAGGACGAGCGCCTGGACGCCGAGCTGGCCGAGCTCCAGGGCGAGCTCGCTCCGCGCCGTGAGGCGGCGCGCGCCCCGCGCGCCGGCGAGGACGAAGACGACGCCGAGGGCGGGGGCTTCCCCTGGGAGAAGCTCTTGCTCGTGGTCGGCGCGCTGTTCGTGCTGAGCGTGGTGTGGGCGCTGGTCAAGCAGCTGATCGCCATGCTCCCGGTGGTCCTGGTGGTCGGCGCGCTCTGCTGGGGCGGCTGGAAGCTGCTCGGGCGCCGGCGCAGCGCGCGCGAGTGAAGCGCGCCGAGCTGCGCGAGCTCCTCGACCGCGCAGGGATCCGCCCGAGCAAGGGCAAGGGCCAGAACTTCCTCGTCGAAGACAGCCTCGCGGAGGCGATCGTGCGCGACGCCGGGGTCGACGGCGACGCCGTGGTGTGGGAGGTCGGGACCGGGCTCTGCGTGCTGACCCTGCCCCTGGCTCGCGCCGCGCGCGAGGTGCTCACGGTCGAGCTCGACGGGCAGGTGGCCGAGCTCGCGCGCGAGCTGCTCGCCGAGCACCCCAACGTGACCTTGCTCGAAGGCGACGTGCTCGCGGGCAAGCAGAGCCTGAACCCCGAGGTCCTCGCGGCCTTGCGCGCCCGCGCCGACCGGGGTCGCCTGCTCTTCGTCGCGAACCTGCCGTATGCGATCGCGACCCCGCTCCTGATCCGGGCCCTCGCCGCGGACCTGCCCGCGCTCTGCAGCGTGGTGGTGATGGTCCAGTTCGAGATGGCCGAGCGCGCGGTGGCCCAGCCCGGGAGCTCGGCCTACGGCGCGGTCTCGGTGCTGCTCCAGGCGCTGACCGCCCAGGCCCAGATCGTGCGCAAGGTCCCGCGCGAGGTGTTCCACCCGCGGCCCCGGGTCCAGTCCGCGATCTTGAAGCTAACCCCCTGCGCGGAGAGGGTTAAGGGCTTCGCTGAGCTCGAGCCGGTGGTCCGGGCGGTGTTCAACTTTCGCCGCAAGTCGCTGGCGAACGCCGCGAAGCACGCGGGCGCCCGGGATCCCGAGCTCGCGTGGCTGCCCGAGGCCGTGCTCGCCAGCGGGCTCGACCCCCAGGTCCGCGTGGATCGCCTCGACGTGCAGGCTTTTCGCCGATTGCTCGCCGCGAGATAAGGGCACGCGTTTTGCTAAACCCGAAAAAACGCTAAGTTTACGGAGACAGCCCTTGTCAAGGTAACGCAGCGCGTTTACAACCCAGCGTTTGTACGGGGCTACATGGGGCGGTTTTCTCAGAGCACGCGGGAACGTATCCGCGAGCGACTCGACATGGTTCAGCTGGTGTCGGAGTACGTCCAGCTGGAACAGCGCGGGGCGCAGGACTTCTGGGGCCGTTGTCCGTTCCATGACGAGAAGAGCGCATCATTTCACGTGCTACCGGGGCGGGGCATTTTCAAGTGCTTCGGCTGCGGCAAGGGAGGCGACATTTTCAGCTTCGTGAGTGAAGTCGAGGGAGTGGGGTTCGCCGACACGGTGCGCCTGCTCGCGCAGCGCGCCAACGTCGAGTTGGAGGAGGCGACGCCGCAAGAGCGCGCCCGCGCCGCGCGTAAGCAAGAGCTGCAGCGGGCGACGAACCTCGCGTGCGAGTTCTTCGCCTCGGTGCTCTGGAGCGACACCCCGGCGGGTGCGCGGGGCCGCGCGTACCTCCAGGAGCGCGGGATCACCGACGAGACCGCGCGCGCCTTCCGCCTCGGCGTGGCCCCGCCGGAGTGGGACGCGCTCACCCAGCACGCCGCCCAGGCGCGGCTGCCCTTCGACGCGCTGCGCGAGGCCGGCCTCGCGCGGCAGCGCGACGGGCGCGGCGCCTACGACTTCTTCCGCGACCGGTTGATGTTCCCGATCTGCGACGTGCAGGGTCGGGTCGTCGCCTTCGGCGGGCGCACGCTCTGCGGAGACGAGCGCAAGTACATGAACTCGCCGGAGGTGCCCGGCCTCTACGAGAAGCGGCGCCTGCTCTACGGCCTCGACCACGCCAAGCGCGACCGCCCCCAGCGCCTGGTGGTGGTCGAGGGCTACATGGACGTGGTGATCCCGCACCAGGCGGGGCGCACCGAGTTCGTGGCCGCGCTGGGCACGGCGTTCACCCCCGAGCAGGCCAAGCTCGCCGGGCGCTACGTCGACGAGGTCGTGCTCTTGTTCGACGGCGACGAGGCGGGCGCGCAGGCGACCTTGCGCGCGCTGGCGAAGCTCGTGGGCCAGGCGGGGATCACGATCCGCGTGGCGCGCTTGCCCGCGGGGGTCGACCCCGACGACGCCGTGCGCAAGGACCCCGCGCTGCTCGAGAACGCCCTCACCGAGGCCGACGACGTGGTCGGCTTCCTCGTGGGTGAGGCGCTGCGCGGCTTCGACCGCAGCTCTCCGGCGGGGCGCGAGCGCGTGATCAAGGCTGCGCTCAAGCTGCTCGCGCCGATCCCCGACCCGATCCGCCTCTCCGCCGAGCTGAACACGGTGGCCGAGCGCTTCGGGGTCCCCGAGACGGTCCTCCGCGAGGAGCTGACCCAGGCCCGCCGCCCCCAGCGCAAGCGCCGCGTCGCCGGAGACCGCGGGCCGGCGCCGGGCCCCGCGGTCGAGCCCGCGGGGATCGAGGAGCGCCTGCTCGAGGCCTTCCTCGCCGTCCCCGACGGCGCCCGCCGCGCCCAGGAGCAGGGGATCGGCGCGGAGCTGTTCTCCGCGGGCCCCGCGCGCGCCGTGGCGAGCGCGATCTTCACGGCCGCCGAGCGCGGCCCCGTGCAACCGACGAACGTGCTCGACCAGCTCGAGGGCGAGCCGCGCCGGCTCGCCGGCGGGCTGATCGGCAAGATCGACCCCAACAAGGACTACGAAGGGGACCTGGCTGGCGTCGCGCGCCTCGTGCAGCGCGTCACCCAGTCCCGACTGGAACACGTACGACAACAACTCAGCCAGAAGCCAGACCCTGAGACCGAGCGCCGCCTGTTGGAGGAGTGGAGAGCACTCAACAGCCGCTTGCAACAGCCCGGGTCCGCGTCCAAGGCGACGTTGTCGTAAAGCAGAAGCGTTAGAGGAGCAGGCCATGGCAGCCAAGCGCCAGAGCAAGAAGAAGACGAGCAAGACCAAGGCGGCGAAGGCCGCTCCGGAGGAGGGCGGCGCGGTCGCCACCGCGGAGGCCGAGGAGGAGACCACCGAGGAGGAGGACGACTCCGACGACGTCGACGACGACCTCGACTCGGACGACTTCGAGGACGACGACGAAGAAGAGATGGGCGAGCTGGCGGAAGAGCTGGCCGATCAAAACGAGAAGATCGACGACCCGGTGCGGATGTACCTCACCCAAATGGGTGAGATCCCCCTGCTCACGCGCGAGAAGGAGCTGACCCTCGCCAAGCAGATCGAGGTCTACCGCAAGCGCTTCCGCTACCTGCTGGTCTCGAACCACGAGATGATGAACCGCTCGGTGGACGTGCTGGAGAAGGTCCTGAGCAACGAGCTCGCCTTCGACCGGACGCTGAAGATCGCGGGCACCGACGAGACCGGCGCGACCAAGCCGAAGCTCACCCGGCGCCTGGTCGGGGTGATCCGCGACGCCAAGGAGATCATTCGCCAGACCTACAAGATGTACCTCCGCCTGCGCGAGAAGCGGCTGCCGCAGAAGGAGCGCGAGCAGCTCCTGCGTCAGATCAAGGTGCGCCGGCGCCGCGGGACCGAGCTCCTCGAGGAGTGCGGGATCCAGATCAAGATCGTGCGCCCGTGGCTCGACGCCATGCGCGCCGACTTCCGCGACATGAAGTACATGCGCCGCCTGGCCCGCTCGGACAACGCCAAGGGCAAGGAGTCGGCCAAGAAGCTGCGCCAGCTCGAAGACCGCTACGGCGAGGAGTTCGACTTCGAGAGCTCGCTGGGGCAATACAGCAAGACCTGGACGAACGCCAAGGCCAACCTCCAGGCGCTCTACCCCATGACCTACTCGAAGCGCATGCGCCAGAACGCGCGGCGCTTCGAGGCCTACGAGAAGGCCAAGCGCGAGCTCTCCGGCGGTAACCTGCGCCTGGTGGTCTCGATCGCCAAGAAGTACCGCAACCGCGGGCTGAGCTTCCTCGACCTGATCCAGGAGGGGAACACCGGGCTCATGAAGGCGGTCGAGAAGTACGAGTACCGCCGCGGCTACAAGTTCTCGACCTACGCCACGTGGTGGATCCGCCAGGCGATCACGCGCTCGATCGCCGACCAGGCGCGCACGATCCGGATCCCGGTGCACATGATCGAGACGATGAGCAAGTACCGGAACGTGCAGAAGCGGCTCGTGCAGCAAATGGGTCGCGAGCCCGAGGTCGAGGAGGTCGCCTCCGAGATGGGGATTCCGGTCGCCGAGTGCCGCCGGATCATGAAGATCAGCAAGCAGCCGATCTCCCTCGATCGGCCGATCGGCGACAGCGAAGACGGGCACTTCGGCGACTTCATCGAGGACAAGGGCGCCGAGAGCCCGGTCAACGCCGCCACCTACGAAATGCTCAAGGACAAGCTCGAGCGCGTGCTGGAGACGCTGACCTTCCGCGAGCGCGAGATCATCAAGCTCCGCTACGGGATCGGCGACGGCTACACCTACACCCTCGAGGAGGTCGGGCGGATCTTCAAGGTCACGCGCGAGCGCGTGCGCCAGATCGAGGCCAAGGCCGTGCGCAAGCTGCAGCACCCGGTGCGCAGCCGAATGCTCGAGGGCTTCCTGGAGGCCGTGCCCCGATGAGCGAGTTCAGCCTCCCCGCGATCCAAACCCTCGGCGCGATCGATCGCTCGATCCTCAGTGCCGAGCGTCGGCTGGCGCGCGCGCCGAGCCTGGCCGCGCCCCAGCAGGCGCGCGTGGCCGAGGCCAAGAAGGCGCTCGAGGAGCTGAAGGCCAAGAACAATCAGGCCAAGCTGACCCTCAAGCAGCTCGAGAGCAGCGTGCGGGTCAAGGAGGAGGAGATCGGCAAGACCAACGTCGCGCTCAACACCGCCAAGAGCAACGACGAATACCAGACCTTGCTGCGCAAGATCGACCGACTCAAGCAGGAGGTCAGCGACACCGAGACGCAGATCCTCGAGGCCTTCGAGGGCCAGGACGGGCGCGACGCCGAGGTCAAGCGCTACGAGGCGCGGCTCAAGGAGCAAGAGGCCGAGCTCAAGCTGGCGCTGGCGCGCGTGAAGGCCGAGGAAGACGAGATCAACGCCGAGTTGGACGGGCTGCGCAAGCAGCGCGAGGAGGCGGCGAGCGCGATCCAGGACGACCACCTCGGGCTCTACGACAAGGTCTTGAGCAAGACCAAGGACAGCGCGATCGCACAGATCGTGAACGAGAACTGCGCCGCCTGCGGGCTCCGCGTGCGCCCCGATCAGATCTCCCAGGCTCGCGGCGAGAAGCTGATCGTGACCTGCACCAGCTGCGGGCGGATCCTGCACCTGTAGCTGTGGGGGCGTGTTTCAGGGGGCTCGTCCCGAGCCCCCTCGCCCTCGCAGGTGAACTGCGAGGGCTCACCCCAAGGGAGCCGCAGGCGCTGGGCCCTGCGGGCCCTTCGCCGCGAGAGCTCCGCTGACGCCAGGGCGAAAGCTCCGCTGATGCCAGGGCGAAAGCTCCGCTGACCCCGGCGGGTTCCGCCAGGGCGGGGGGCCGGGCCCTACGCGGCTTCGCCGCGGACGCTTCGATCAAGACGTGCGTGCTCGCCTCCCGTTCCGTTCCGACTGACTGCGAGGGGAGGGGCGAGCCGCCGCTGGGCGCTCAGCGCGGGCGGGTCTCGAGGGTGACGGTGACCGTGCGCGGCTCCGCTTCGCCCGGGACCTGCACGAGCAGGGTCAGGACCTGGCCCGGCTCCTTCGCGGTCACGGCGAGCACGAACTGGGTCGCGGTCTGGAGCGGCTGGCCGTCGAGCTCGAGGAGCTGCATGCCCGGCTCGAGCCCCGCGAGCTGGGCGGGACCCTCGGGGACCACCTTGCCCACGCGGAGCGCTCCCGAGCCGTCGTCGTCAGCGAGGGACAGCCCGAGGAAGCCCTTGCTCGAGGCCGGCGTGGGCGTCTCGACCTTCGCCGGCCCGAGGGCGGTCCGGGCCGCCGCGGCGAGCTCCGGCGTGCTCGAGGACGCGGCCCGCTGCAGCGCTGCAGCGACGCCCGGATCGAAGCTGCGCGCGTCGCTGGCGAGGAGCGCGAGCGCTTGCAGCCGTGTGCGCAGCGCGCCTTCGCCCTCGAGGAAGCGAATCAGGGCCTCGCTGGCGGGCCAGCGCGAGGGGCGCAGGCCGTAGAAGAACAGGTCGCTCGGCGGTCCCGCGGCGATCGCCGCGAAGGCCTCGCCGCTCCAGCTGCCCTCCTTCGCGATCGTCTGGGCCACGGTCTCGAACGCGTTGCGGAAGCTCTCGCGCCGCGGCGAGCCTTGGGGGGCGGCCTCGTAGAGCCGGGTCAGGAGGCGCGCGACGGCGGTCTGCGTGGTGAGCGGCTGCTGCGGGAGCTCGTTCCCCAGGGGGGAGAGCAGCCACGCCAGGCGATCCGACTTCAGGGGCGCCGCGCCGAGGAACTCCTCGAGCAGCGGGAGCTGCTGCCCGAGCGCTGCGCTGCCCCAGAGGGCCGCGCCCACCCGCTGAGGGAGCTTGCCGAAGCCGTCGTCGGGGCGGTCGAGGCGCGCCCGGTCGTAGGCCACCACCGCCTGGAAGCCCGCCACGCTCTGCGGGGGTCGCCGCGAGAGCGCGTCGAGCGCGAGTTCGGGGATCAGGGGGGCGGGATCCCGCAGCGCCTGCACCAAGGCGGCCTCCGCGATCGGGCCGCCGAGCTCCACCAGTACGCTGATCGCGGTCTCCCGCCGCGAGCGGGCGGGGTGGCGCTCGAGGATCTGGGCGAGCTCCGCCACGACTCGCCTGCGCTCGTCGGAGTCTGCAGGCTGCGCCGCGAGCACCCGCGCGACCGCGGTCAGCGCAGGGTCTCCCAGGGGGTCTGCCCCCCACCCGAGCTCGAGCAGCGCGTCGAGGCAGCCCTCGGCCCGCAGCTCGCCGGCCAACTGCAGCGCGGTCTCGCGCACCTGTGGGTCGTGGCTGTCCATGATCGCGTGGGAGAGCTCGAACTCGCCGTCCGCGCCGAGGGCCACGAGCGCGCCCAGGGCCTCGTTCCAGCTCGGGTTGCTCTGGTCGCGGTCCGTGAGGATCGAGGCCACGCGCAGCCAGTCTGCGGCGGTGCGTCCGTCGTGCCGCGGCTCCGGCCGCTCGCGGGCCACGCGGGGCTCAGCGCTCAGCCAGCCCACGGCCGCGGCGGTGACGCCGCCGCACAGGATCCCGACCGCCGGGAGCAGCCAGCCGACGCCCCGGCGCCGGCGGCGGGTCGGGGCGGGGACGTCGCGCGGCGCGACGCTCTGGGTCTCGTCGCAGCCGGGGCCCGCGCAGCGGCCGTGCTCGCTGAAGCACTCGGGGTGGTGCGGCGCCAGGCAGCTCGCGCAGAAGCTCGCCTCGGCGCGCCCCAGCGCGTCGTGGCAGTAGGTGCAGTTCAGGGTGACCCGGAGCTTGGGGCTCGCAGCCTGGGGCTCGAGCAGGCGCTCGAGGCGCTCGTAGGCTCCGTGGGGAGGGAGCTCCCCCTTGGGGGCGGCCGCCTCCAGGGTGTCGTGGACGGTCTTCGAGAACGCTTGGCACGGCGTGCAGCCTTGCAGGTGATCGGTCACACGGGACTCCTCGTCGGGTTCGAGGACGCCCAGCGCGGCCCCCGGGATCAATGAGACGTAGTCGGCGCAGGGAGCGGCGCTCACTGGGCACCTCCGGTCTTGAGCAGGGCCTGGGCGAGGCGCTCGCCGGCGCGCCGCAGGCGCTTGCGCAGCGCACGCTCGCCGATCCCGTAGGTCTCGGCGAGCGCGGCCACGCGGGTGTCGAGCACGTGGCGCAGGATCAGCAGCGCGCGGTCCTCGTCGTCGAGCAGGTCCAGCGCGTCGCGCACCTGCTCCGAGAGCTCCGCAGCCTTGAGCCGCGCGGAGGGCGACTCGCCGTCGCCCTCCAGCTCGTGCTCGAGCGGCGCGCTCTTGCGGCGCGCGCGGAGCGTGTTCAAGCCCGCGTTGCGCGCGATCCGAAACAGCCAGGGCTTGAAGGCGCGCGCAGGGTCGAAGCTCACGAGGCCGCGGTGAACGTTCATGAAGGTCTCTTGCAGCGCGTCTTCGGCGAGGCTGGGGTCGCCCAGGAGCCGCCTGAGGAAGCCGTAGACTTCGCCTTCGTAACGTTCGTAGAGCGCGCGGAACGCGGGGCGCACGGGCTCGGCCAGGGCGCGCGCGACCAGCTCGGCGTCGGAGACCTCGTCCGCGTCCAGCGAGGGATCCACGCGGGGCGCGGGTCCCTGCCGGGAGCGGTCTGGGTGCGTGCGGCGCATGAGGGTCACGTCCGTTCCTCCACGTGCAATAAACGAGCCCCCTGGATTCCGGACCCGAGAATCCCGGTTTTTCCTCGGGGCGTCTGCCAAACAACGATTTAGGTCGATTCGACAGGCCCGGTGCAAGGAGCCGGTAGACTTCAGGTTCCTGGAAAGGGGGGGCTCGCGTGCACATTCCGCACCTGTTCGCGGCGGCCGGCGTGGCCTGGGCCTGGAGCGCGTATTCTCGCCAGCGCTACGGGGTCGACCCCGCGGCCGACGAGGTGCACACGATCCACACGCCCGACGGCTGGCGGCTGGCCCTGAGCCGCTACCGCGCGCAGGAGGCGCGCCTCGCGCACCCCGTGCTCCTCGTCCCGGGGCTCGCCTGCAACCGGGTCGCCTACGACCTCGACCCCGAGCGCTCGCTCGCGCGCTGGCTCGCCGCGCGGGGGGTCGACGCGTGGGTCGTCGAGCTGCGCGGGCACGGGCTCAGCCAGCGTCCGCGCTGGGGTGCGACCCAGCGCTACGGCTACAGCTTCGACACCCACGCGACCCTCGACCTGCCCGCCGCGATCGAGGGCGTGCTCGCGCGGACCGGCGCTCCGGCGCTGCACGCCCTCGGCCACAGCCTGGGGGGCATGCTGCTCTACGCCGCGCTCTCGCGCGGCGAGGCGCGCCTGCGCAGCGCGATCACGGTCGCCTCGGCCCTCGACCACAGCGAGGCGCCGAGCGACTTCCACGCGCTGCTCGGCGCGGCGCCCCTGGTGGAGCTGCTCCCGGCGACGCCGATCGGCGCGGCGCTGCGCATGGCCGCGCCCTTCGGAGGGCGACTGCCCAGCAACCGCCTCGAGGAGTTCAACCTCTGGCCGCCCAACGTCGAGCCGGAGTTCGCGCGTCGGCTGCACGCCTCGGCCTTCCACCCGGTCTCGACGCCGGTCCTGGTCCAGCTCGCCACGGCCTTCGAGCCCGGCGGGCTGCGCCACGCCGACGGGAGCACCCGCTACCTGCCGCCCCTGGGGCGCGCGTCGACCCCGGTGCTCGCCTTCGCCGGGACCCGCGACCGGCAGTGCAGCCCCCAGGCTGCGGACACGACGCTGCGCGCCGTCGGCTCCCGCCGGCGCCGGCTGGAGACCCTCGAGGACTACGGGCACTTCGACCTGCTGATCGGGAAGCATGCGCATGAGGCGGTGTTCCCCAAGGTCCTCGCCTGGCTTCACGAGTGCGACTGAGGGTCCGAGCGACGCGGGTGCCCCCCCTCCGGGGCGGTGGGGCGCGTCAGCGCGAAGGAGTGGGGCAGAGCCTAAGGGTCTGGCAGCTCGCCGAGGTCGCTCTCGAACTTGGGTCGGGGGCGCTTGGGCGGGGCCTTGAGCGTGTCGACCAGGCGCTTGCCTGGGGGCCGGGCCGGCGGCGGCGGGCGTCGCTCCTCGGGCTCCTCGAGGATGGTGCGCTCGAGGCGGTCGACCTCCGGTTCCTCGAGGATGGTGCGCTCGAGGCGGTCGACCTCGGGCTCCTCGAGGATGGTGCGCTCGAGGCGGTCGACCTCGGGCTCCTCGAGGAAGGTGCGCTCGAGGCGGTCGACCTCGGGCTCCTCGAGGAAGGTGCGCTCGAGGCGGTCGACCTCGGGCTCCTCGAGGAAGGTGCGCTCGAGGCGGTCGACCTCCTG
>JAGQRJ010000638.1 GCA_020425635.1 Planctomycetota bacterium
CGAGGGCCTCGAGACCGCCATGGTGCTCCAGATCCACGACGAGCTCCTGTTCGAGAGCCCGGAGGCCGAGGTCGAGGCCGCCCGGGCCCAGATCCGCACCTCCATGGAGACCGTCGCCGAGCTCCGGGTCCCGCTGCTCGTCGACGTGGGCGTGGGCCACACCTGGGCCGAGGCCCACGGGTAGCGGTTGGCACGGAACCGCTGCCACGACTACTACCCTGGGGTGAAGCCGTGGACCGCTGCCGCGACCGTGGGCGAGTATCGGCTCGTCGAGCCCCTGGGTGCAGGGGGCATGGGCGAGGTGTGGCGGGTCGTGCACGTGCCTACGGGAGTCGAGCGCGCGCTCAAGGCGAGCGTCGTCGACGACCCCGAGGCGGTGCTGCGCTTCGAGCGCGAAGCCGACGCCATGGCGCGGCTGGATCACCCGAACGTGGCCCGCGTGCACACCGCGGGGCAGGCAGCCGGCCGCTGCTACCTGGTCATGGACCTGGCGCGCGGGGGAGACCTGGCGAGCCGGCTCCAGCAGGGGCCGCTCGCTCCGGGAGCCGCGCGCAGCCTCCTGGGCGAGCTGGCGCGGGCGGTGGGGTATCTGCATGCTCAGGGGATCCTGCACCGCGACCTCAAGCCGAGCAACGTCGTGTTCACGGCGGAGAACCACCCGCTGCTCGTCGACTTCGGGCTCGTGCGTCAACTCGCAGGGAGCTCCCTCACCCAAACCGGCGCGATCCTCGGCACGCCCAGCCACATGGCGCCCGAGCAAGCCGAGGGGCTGGGCCAGCTCGACGTGCGCAGCGACGTCTATGGCCTGGGCGCGATCCTGTTTCACGTGTTGACCGGCCGCCCTCCGTTCGTGGGCGCGACCCCCCTCGCCACCCTCGCTGACGTGCTGAGCGCGCCCCCTCCCGACCCCCGAGCGTTCAACCCGCGGGTGCCACCCGACCTCGCGGACGTGTGCCTGCAGGCGTTGGCCAAGGACCCCAGCGCTCGCCCGCAGAGCGCGAGCGCCTTCGCCGAGGTGCTCGCAGCCGGGCCGGCTGGAGGGCCCGGCCGGACGCGCTGGGTCGTGGGGCTCGTGGCAGCCTGTGCGCTCGTCGTCGGCGCGTGGGTGTGGGCCGCGTCTGCCGCCCCCGCCGAGAGCCCCCCCGTGGAAGAGGCGTTGCCCTTGGCCGGGGGGGGCGCGAACGCGCAGCAAGACCCCCCACAGACCGACTCCGCGAAGGTGCACCCCCTGGACCGTGTACTGGGCGAGCTCGAGCTCCCCCGCCTGGCCGACCTGGAGAACAGCGAGGCCTCGAGTATCTCCCGGTCCGCAAAGGGGCTCCTCGACGGGACGTCGGGTTGGCAAATCACGAAGACGTCGAATTGGCTCTGGGACCAGGGGAAGCGCAAGGAGAGCCTGGCCTTGCTCTACCACGTCGCCCAAGCACTGCCGGACGACTTCAGCAGGCCAGGCTGGGCCTTGCTCGCCAAGCGGCTGGGGGAGGGCTTCCACGAGGAGGCCGGCTGGAACGCCAGGCAATGGGCCGCGGAAGGTCGCGAAGTGATCCTCGAGTGCTACCGTCGCGGAACGATCGAGGCGAACGACGCCGACGCCTGGCTCAAGCTGGGGGAGCTCCTCCTCGAGGGGTCGCAGGTGCTGGGGATCCAGGCGGACCCCGAGGAGGCCGTGCGCTGCTTCCTCGCGGTCCAGAGCGCAAAGCGATTGGACGCCTCTCCGCTGCGCCAGGCGTGGTTCCGGCTCGCGGAGATCGCGCTGGACGAACACAGGTTCCCTGGGCGCCCGACCTGCGAGGACGCGCTCGGGTTCATGGAGGAGGTCGTGGAGCAATCCTCAGCGGGTGACCGCCACTCCGAACGGGCCAAGAGCCTCGCCGCGAAGCTCAAAGCGAAGATCGCCGCGGGCGGCGACTGATCGACCCGAGGCCTGACCCCGCGGCCGCGCGACGCTCAGGTCTACGCTCCCCACTCGCGCTCGTAGCTCGCAGACTGGCCGGGCGACTCGCTCACGAGGACCTTGACCCGACGCAGCTTCAGCTCGGGGAGCGCGACGCGCACGTGGGTCAGCCAGTCCTCGCAGAGCACGAACGCGATCCGCTCCGACGAGGTGTTCTCCACGTCGAGGACCACGACGTCGGCCTCGGGGAAGCTGAAGCGATCGTCCTTCCAAAGCGCGTGGACCTGGCCGTCCTTGCGCTCGAGCCGAACCACCGGGCAGCGGCCCGGCATGAGCACCTTGTGGTCGAGGCGGTCGCAGGCCTGCTTGAACAGGGGCTTGACCTGAATGAAGTCGGCGACGAGCGCCGCGGCGTCGAGCCCGTCGGTCTCGAGCTCGAGCTCGGCGCGGTAGTTGTGCCCGTGCAGCGGCTCGCGCTCGCCGTTCGCGAACACGAGGAAGTGGGCGGCCGCGAAGTTGAAGTACTGCTTGTCGAGCAGGTTCGCGTAGCGCTCGCGGTAGCCGTCGGGGGGCATGGGTCCTCCTGCGCTGGCTCGCGGGCCAGGCACGCCGCGGGGCGGGTGACTTCGAGCCGCGCTCACGATACCGTGCGGGCGACCGCGCGGGGCTGCGCGCGGAGGAACGAGGCCGGCCCGTGGCGCCGCTGAGTGACATGCTGCGTCGCCCGCTGCAGGCCGCGCTCTCCGGAGCGCTGCGCGGCGGGCGCCCGCTGTTCGAGCGCTGGGCGCAGCCCGGCTACTTCGCGGCGGGGCTCCCCGAGCGCACCCGGCGGGTGCTCGTGCTCGCGAGCGGCTCCCTGCGCGCCGGCCTCTGGAACGCCCCGGTCGTGGACGCCCTCGCCGAGCGCTTGCCCCCCGACGCCGAGCTGTGGCTCGCCTGCCGCCGCCGGGAGCTGCCGCTGTGGGAGCGCCGGGTGCCCGCGCCGCGGCGGCTGGTCCTGGCGCACCTCGCGGGCGACCCCGCCGTCGATCGCGCGACGCGGGTGGGCCTGTGGCAGGAGGGCGCCGCCCTGCGGGACCGCGGGTTCGACCTCGTGCTCGACCTCTGCGGGAGCCGCGCGTCGGCGACCTTGAGCTTCCTCGCGCGCCCCCGGCGCGCGCTGGGCTGCGCCGAGGGCGGCGGGGCGGCGCTCTACTCGCGGCCCCCGACGCCGATCCCCGCCGACTGGCACCGCGCCCTGCGCGGCTGGTCGGTGGTCGAGGCGGTGTGCGGCTGGGCGCCGTCGGTGCCGCCCGCCCCGGGCCCGCTGGTCGACGCGCCCAGCGCCGAGGAGCGCTCGGTGCTCCGCGCCTGGGAGGTCGACGGGCTGGAGGCCCCGACCGTGCTGGTGCCGGGCGACGCGCCCAGCGCCCTGCGCTGGCCTCGCGCCCACTGGACGGCCCTCGCCCACGGGCTCCAG
>JAGQRJ010000639.1 GCA_020425635.1 Planctomycetota bacterium
ACCGCGAGCACCAGGCGCGAGGGGGGCAGCGCCTCGGGGACCTTGACCAGCAGCTGCTCGAGGCGCGCGTAGGCCGGCCAGTCGACCGTGCGGGGGTCGTCGCCGGCGACGTACGGCCTGCGCGCGCCCGGCTCGATCCCGCTCCCCGCCTGGCGCCGCCCGCGCGCCGGGTCGCGGCGGGTGCGCCGGGCCAGGGCGAGCACCCGCTCCAGGCGGAGGCGCGCCTCCGGAGCGTCGAGCGGCGGGTCGAGGTGGCGCGCGGCGGGCATGCTTCAGCTTACTCGGCGTCGGTCGGCGTGGCACGAGCACGACTGGCTGGGGGAATCATCCCGCGCTACCCTCAGGGTCTCCAAGGAGGGGATCGTGGGCGTAGAGAAACTGCTCGAGAAGGCCAAGACCCGGTTTTCCATGTCCGACGTGGAGAAGGGCGAGGTCGAAGCGGTCTCCGTGATCTCGGTCGACGAGCTCTCGCAGCTGATCGACCGTCACCTCGAGGAGGAGGTCGCGACGCTCAAGAGCAAGCTCAGCGAAGCCGAGAGCCGGTTGGCGTCCATGGACACCGACGACGGCGGGCTCGAGCGCGCGGCGGCCGAGGCCGCCATGGAGGCCGAGGCCGCGGCCCTCGAGGCGAAGGCGGCCGCCGAGCTGCGCGCCGAGCGCGCCGAGGCCAAGCTCGCCGAGCTCGAGGCCGGCGGGGGCGGCCGCCAGGACGAGGACCTGGCGGCGCTCAAGGAAGAGCTCGCGGCGCTCAAGGCCGAGAACGAGGAGCTCAAGCAGAAGCTCGCCGACGGCGAGGGCGGCGGCGGCGACGACGAGACCGTCACCGAAGAAGACCACTCACGCGCCGCCCGACTGGCCCAGGCGCTGCTCGAAGACGTGGTGGCCGAAGACGAAGATCGCGCCCGCGGCGCCCTCGAGGAAGGCTGCTTCCGCGAGGTCTTCGCCGAGGCGATCGAGGCCGCCCGCTCGACCTACAACCGCCGCACCAGCGCCGCGGTCCGCGCCGAGCGCGACCACTGGGACGAAGCGATCGAAGCCCTCGGCTAGCAGCAAAGCCCTGGACTGCGTTGCTCGTCGGTCACCCCCTCCTACGGTTGCTGGACCTCCTCGCGCCCTGCCAGGACGTCTTCACCAGGCTGCTAGCAGCCTGCCCCCTGAAGACGCAGCGCCTGCGGCCCGCTGGGGGTGAGCTCTCGCAGCTTCGCTGCGGCAACGCCTGCGGCCCGTTGGGGGTGAGCTCTCGCAGCTTCGCTGCGAGAGCGAGGGGGCCTCGGAGAGGCCCCCTGATATTCAGAAGAGCAGCCAGTAGACGAAGCCGAAGAACCACCACACCGCGGTCGCCGCGGCGAACCCGACCGCCATCGGGATCGCGTTGGTCTGCGCCCAGGAGGCGGCGCCCTGGATCTGGAGGTCGGTGGTGTTGGCCTTGACGCCTCGCCCGCCGATCAGGCGCGACACCTCGCGCAGCAGGTCGCCGACGCTCTGGTAGCGGACCTCGGTGTCCTTGGCCAGCGCCTTGAGGATCACGGCGTCGATCGACACGTCCAGGTTGGGGTTGGCCTTGGACGGGCGCTCGGGCTCGTGGTTCATGATCTTCGTGCCCACCTCGGCGGCCGTCTGACCGGTGAAGGGGCGCTTGCCGACCATCATTTCGTAGAGGATCACGCCGAGCGCGAACACGTCGCTGCGGGCGTCGACGTCCTTGGGGTTGAGCAGCTGCTCGGGCGCCATGTAGTAGGGCGTGCCGAGGGCCGAGCCCGTGCGCGTCAGGTCGCCGACGCCGTCGGTGACCTTCGCCAGGCCGAAGTCGAGCACGGTCACGTGCTGGGCCTCGCTGACCAGCACGTTGGCCGGCTTGAGGTCGCGGTGGATCACGCCGCGCTCGTGCGCGTGCGCGACCGCCTTGCAAATGTCCGCGAAGATCTGCAGCTTCTCGCGGCGGCGGAGCTCGTCGGACTTGAGCAGCGCCTTGAGCTCGCGGCCCTCGACGAGGTCCATGACGTAGTAGTCGTAGGGGCCGGCGCCGTCGACCTTGGCGCGGCCGCAGGTGTGGACCTTGATCAGGTTGGGGTGCTCGAGGCGGCGCAGCGCGTTGACCTCGCGCTGGAAGCGGGCGCGGCGCTTCTTGCCCATGGAGCCCCGGTTGACCATGGTCAGCGCCTTGAGCGCGTACTCCTGGTGGTCGTCCAGGTTCTCGACGAGGTAGATCACGCCCATGCCGCCGCGGCCGATCACCTTCTTGAGCGCGTAGTTGTCGAGCTGGCCGCCGACCTCGGGCTCCTTGAGGGTGGTCTGACCCTCGCCGCTCTCCTCGTCGTCCTCTTCGCTGTCGACGCTGAAGAAGGCCTTCTCCCGGGCCTCGGTCGCGTCCATGGCCAGGTCGTAGCCTGCCTTGGACGCTTCGGCCGTGCTGTCGAGCCCGATCGGCGAGTAGTCGCCCGAGGCCGACTTCGCTGGCGCCTTGGGCTTGGGAGCCGTGCTCGGGGCGAGGGCCGGCGGCGCGGCGCTCGCGGCGGGCGCGCCGGGGAAGGCCATGGGCGGCGCCAGCACGGCGTCGTAGTCCATGGTCAGGTCGGGCAGCTCCGCGGGGGGCGACCCGCCCCCGTTTTGCGCCGCCGCCGGCGCGGCGCGGGTGCCGGCGAGCTGGCCCAGGCTCATGGGAGGGCTGAGCACGGCGTCGTAGTCCATGGTCAGGTCCGGGACCGCGTCCTCCTCGTGCTCTTGCTCCGGCTTCGGGTAGCGGTCGCTGGGGAACGCGGCGCGGAACACCCCGCTGGCCTGTGCGGCAGGCGGGGCGGGCTCGACGCGGCGGAAGATCCCGCTGCGCTGGTCTTCTTCCTGGAGGTGGGCCGGGGGAGGCACGCTCTGCTGGAGCTTCGAGAAGGCCTCGTTGTCGATCTCTCCGCGGCTGAGGAGCAGGCGGGTGAAGGAGGCCTTGATTCCGCGCTCGACGTAACCCGTGTAGTCCTTGTAGAGCCGCAGCGCCGTCTCGCGGTCGACCAAGCCAACCGCGATCGCCTCGCGCGCGACTGCGAGCGCATGCTCCGTGGCGGAATCACCCATTTCGATCCCCGTCGGCCATCCGCGGTTACCCCTACGGAACCATAACAACCGGAGGCAGCCTGTGCCCGTCTTGCAGGGGTGGCCTCGCTCTGCTTACACTCCCTTTAGCCGCAGGCTCTTGCCTAGGGAGGTCGCGCCGCGGATGGCCCGACTGTTCATGATCGAAGGGCCCCAGCGGGGGGAGTCCTGCTACCTGGGTAGCGAGAGCTTCCTCGGGTGGGACGGTGCACAGATCTGCGTCACGCCGCGACACGATCCCGCGACGCTGTGCATGATCCGCGGCGGCGGCGACCGCTTCGAGCTGCACACCTCCGGCTCAGGCTCTCCCGACCACGTGCGCGTCAACGGCGAGAGCGTGCGTCAGGTCCAGCTGCGCGACGGCGACCTGATCAAGATCCTCGACTCGTTGATGTACTTCCAGACCGACGTCGGCCGGACCCCTTCGGACTCGGGCCCGTTCACCCACGGGCACCAGCCCGTTCAGGGGGGCCCCGCGCCCCGGCCGAGCGACTCGGTGCGGATCGGCGGGATCCAGCCCGGCGAGGCCTCGGACATGATGCTCGGCACGGTCTCGATCCGCCGCGAGGACCTGCAGAAGGAGAACATCAACTACCGGCAGAAGCACTACGAGAACGAAGACGCGGTGCTGCGCGGGATCTCCGACGCTCGCCGGATCAAGACGCTCTACAAGGTCAGCGCCAAAATCTCCGCGATCCTCGACCTCGAGAAGCTGCTCGGCGAGGTGCTGGAGATCGTGTTCGAGGAGATCCCCGCCGACCGCGGGAGCGTGCTCCTCTTCGATCAGAACCGCAAGCGGCTGCGGACCATGGCCAGCCGCTCGCGGCAGGGCGGCAACTCCAAGGTCAAGATCTCCAAGACGATCGTCAAGGAGGTGCTGCGCACCAAGGACTCCCTGCTCACCGCGGACGCCCAATCCGACGCCCGCCTGGACATCGACATGGCGCGCTCGATCGTCGACGAAGACATTCACAGCGCGCTCTGCGTGCCCCTCGTGCGCGGCGAGAAGATCCTGGGGATCGTGTTCCTCGACACCTTCGACGCGACCCGCCAGTTCTCCAAGGACGACTGCGACCTGCTCACCGCGATCGCGATGCAGGCCGCGGTGGCGCTGGAGAACGCGCGCCTGATCAAGGAGATGGGCGACCGCGAGCGCATGCGCCACGAGCTGCACCTCAGCTCCTCGATCCAGCGCCAGCTGCTGCCCAAGAAGCTGCCGCGCTCGACCATGATCGACGTCTACGGGAAGATGATCCCGGCCAAGGAGATGAGCGGAGACTACTTCGACTTCATCGACCACGGCAGCCAGGGCAACTTCCATATCTGCGTCGGTGACGTCTCGGGCAAGGGGCTCCCCGCGGGGCTGGTCATGGTCATGGCCCGCTCCTACCTGCGGCCGCTCACCAAGTCTGGGCTGGCGCCGAGCGAGATCCTGGCCGAGGCCAACCGCCTGCTCTACGCCGACACCCGCCGCGACGTGTTCATGAGCGCCCTGGTCATGCACTGGAGCGACGAGACCGGGCGCTTCGTGTGGAGCGGCGCGGGGCATGAGCACCTGCTCGTCTACCGCAACGCGACCCGCCGCACCGAGGCGATCAAGGCCGGCGGCTGCGTGCTGGGCGCGATCCCCGAGGCGGCCCAGGCCTACCACGACCACGAGCTGTTCCTGAACCCAGGCGACGCGCTCGTGCTCTACACCGACGGGGTGACCGAGGCGAAGAACCCGAACAACGAGTTCTTCGCCCAGGACAGCCTCGAGCCGGTGCAGCGCCTGATCGAGCTCTACGGGCAGTTCTCCGCCAAGGACCTGCTCGAGGCGATCCTCTACGAGCTCAAGCGCTTCATTGGCGGCGCGGAGCAGTCCGACGACATCACCGTCGTCACGATCAAGCGCCGCGAGGGCTGATCCCGTGGCCGCGGAGGCCCAGGCGGAGGTCCCGGCGGCGTTCTGGATCGGCGGGCGGATCCCGGTGCGCAACCGCGTGCTCGCCGCGCCCATGTGCGGCTCGTCCAAGCTGCCCTACCGCGAGCAAGCCCGGCGCTTCGGCGCCGACGTGGTCTACACCGAAATGGTCAAGGCGAAGCCCCTGGTCAAGGACGACGCGAAGACCCTGCGGCTGCTCGCGACCTCGCCCGGCGAGAGCCCCTGCGGCGCGCAGGTGTGCGGGGCCGAGCCCGAGCGCATGGCGCGCGCGGCGGCGCGGCTCGAGGCGCTAGGGTTCCCGCTGGTCGACCTGAACATGGGCTGCCCGGTGCGCAAGATCGTACGCGAGGGCGCGGGGTCGGCGCTGCTCCGCGACCCGGCCCAGATCGAGGCCGTGGTGCGCGCCTGCGTCGCCGCCGTCGACGTGCCGGTGACCGTCAAGGTCCGCAGCGGCTGGGCCCACCAGGGGCACCAGGACGCGGCGACGATCGCCCGCGCCGCGGAGGCCGGGGGCGCGGCGCTGATCACGATCCACGCCCGCGCGCGCGAGCAGCGGCACGACGGACCGGTCGACACCGCCGCGCTGCGCGCCGCGAAGTCGGCGGTCGCGATCCCGGTCGTGGCCAACGGGGGGGTCGAGAGCGCCGAGGACGCGCTGTGGTTGCTGCGCGAGAGCGGGTGCGACGCGGTCATGATCGGGCGCGGGGCGCACGGTCGGCCCTGGCTGTTTCGCGACGTCGCCCGCGCCCTGGCGGGGCGCGAGCCGCTCCCGCCGCCCTCGGCCGAGGAGCGCGCGCGGCTCATGGGCGAGCACTTCGAGGGCTTGCTCGAGCTGGTGGGGGCGCACGGCGTGCACCTGTTTCGCAAGCACGCGCGCTGGTACTTCCACTCGCGCCCGGAGGCCCCCGAGTTCGTGGAGCGCCTGTATCGCGCGCAGACCGAGGCCACCGTCCGCGAGCTGATCGCGGGCTGGGAGGCGCTGGCGCGGGCCTGCGCCGGGTGAGCGCCGCGTTTCTGCGGACGTCCGCGGCCCCTCGGCGTTACCATGCAGGCAGCCAGCGGAGGTCCTGTGGCCGCACCCAAGAAGAACGAGACCCGCAAGCAGAAGCGCGACCCGAACCAGCCGGTTCCCAAGCGGCCGAAGAAGAAGACCCTGGTGCTCAAGGTCTTGCTCCTCGGCGCGCTGCTCCTGGTCGGGGTGTGGGGCGGGCTCTACAGCGTGCAGCTGGGTCGCGGCCCCTGGGGCTGGTCGGGCGAAGACTGGAGCGGCTTCGCGACCTTCTCCCAGGAGCAGGTCAGCGAGGCGGCGAGCAACGCCAGCGAGACCTTCAACAAGGTCGACTGGGAGGCGATCAAGGACTCGATCACCGAGAACTCCAAGCAGCTCTACGGGCAGATCACCGGCTGGGACGACAAGCTCGACGAGCGCCTGGCCAAGCTGCGCCGCGTCGAGGGCGAGGAGGGGGCCGAGGGCGCCGCGGGCGGGCCGGCGGCCGCCGCCGACCCCAGCGCGCCGCCGCCCCCGCAGTACGAGCTCGACTACGGGGACGGCGGCGACAAGCTGCGCGAGGCCATGCAGATCTACAAGCGCAGCTTCCCCAAGAGCGGCCAGGACCCCTCGAGCCCCGCCCTGCAGCGCGAGCTGCGCAAGAGCAAGGGGCTGTTCCGCGAGGCCCACGAGCTGCTCTCCAAGGCCCAGGAGGGCGCCGCGGACGCGGGGAATCAGGTCCTGGCCGACGAGATCGAGGAGGCGGTCGTGGTGTGCGGCCAGTACCTCCAGGACTGCAGCAAGCGAGAGATGGCCAGGTAGCCCCTTGAGCTGCCGCGAGGGGGCGCGAGCCGCATGAGCGCAGGGCGGGTGCTCGTCGTCGAGGACATGCGGGTCCAGGCGCACCTCTTGCGCCGCCTGCTCGAGCGCGAGGGCTACGACGTCGAGATCGCCAGCGACGTCGAGTCGGGCGCCGAGGCCTTGCTCCGCCGCGACTTCGACCTCGTGCTCGCGGACATGGTCATGGACGGCGACCGCGACGGGCTCGAGCTCTACGAGCGCACGCAGAGCTTGTTCGGCGCCCAGGCGCCCACGGTCGTGATCCTCACCGCCTACGGCACCGTGGAGAGCGCGCGCGAGGCGCTGCGCGCCGGGGTCTACGACTACCTCACGAAGCCGGTGGATCACCGCGAGCTCTCGGTCGTGGTCCGCAACGCGCTCGAGCACGAGCGGCTGACCCGCGAGAACCGTGAGCTCAACCGGGCCAAGGCCGCGCGCGAAGCGCGGGCGCGGCTCGTGGGCAGCAGCCAGAGCTTCCTGGGCACCCTGCGCTTCGTCGAGGAGGCGGCGCCGACGGGGTCCTCGCTCCTGCTCCTCGGCGAGAGCGGCACGGGCAAGGAGCGCGTCGCCGAGCTCGTCCACGCCATGAGTCCGCGCGCCGCCGGCCCGCTGGTCCCCGTCAACTGCGCCGCGATTCCGGAGCCGCTGCTCGAGGCCGAGCTGTTCGGGCACGAGGAGGGCGCCTTCACCGACGCCCGGCGCGCCCGCAAGGGGAAGTTCGAGCAGGCCGAGGGGGGCACCGTGTTCCTCGACGAGGTCGGGGAAATGAGCCCCAAGCTCCAGGTCAAGCTCTTGCGGGTGCTTCAGGAGCGCCAGGTCGAGCGGCTGGGCGGGGGCGGGCGCGTGATCCCGGTCGACTTCCGCTTGATCGCCGCGACCAACCGCGACCTCGCCGCCGAGGTGCGCACGGGGGCGTTCCGCGAGGACCTCTACTACCGGATCAACGTGATCTCGATCGAGCTCCCTCCGCTGCGCCGCCGGGTGGGTGACGTGGAGCTGCTCGCGGAGTGGTTCCGTGAGCGCTTCAACGCGAAGAACGAGAAGGCCTTTCGCGGCTTCAGCCCGGAGGCGCTGAGCGTGCTGCGCCGCTACCGCTGGCCCGGCAACGTGCGCGAGCTGGAGAACGTGATCGAGCGCGCGGTGGTCCTCGGCAAGGGCGAGTGGTTGCTCCCGGAGCACCTGCCCGAGGTGGTGCGCCGCGCCCCCGAGCCCGAGGCCCCGCTCACCGACCTCCTGGGCTACGCCCTCGAAGACGGCCTCTCGCTCGAGGCCTTGTCGAACCTGGTGATCGACCAGGCGCTGGAGGACTCCCAGGGGAACGTGTCGCAGGCCGCGCGGCAGCTGGGGGTGACCCGGCGGACCCTCGACTACCGCCTGCGGCGCGCCCCCGAGGTCGGCAGGCGGTGAGCGCGCCGGTGCTGCTGGTGCACGCGCCGGGCGAGGAGGCGCAGCGGATCTCTGCGACCTTGCGCTCTGCCGGGCAGGCCTTCGTCGAGGCCGCCGACGGCGCCAGCGCCGAGCGCGCGCTCGCCCCCGAGGTCGCCCTGGTGCTCTGCGGGGAGCGCCTCGCGGACACCGACGGCTTGAGCTTGTTTCGCGCGCTGCGGCAGCGCCGCGGCGCGCAGCCGCTGACCTTCGTGATCCTCACCGCCGACGCGACGGTCGAGCGCGCGCGCGAGGCGCTGAAGGCCGGGGTCTTCGACTTCCTCACCACCCCGGTCGACCCGACCGAGCTGCGGGCGCTGGTGCGCAAGGTGCTCAACCAGGACCGCCTGCGTCGCGAGAACCGCGAGCTCTTGCGCCAGCTCGGCGCGCCGGCGATCACCGAGCGCCTGATCGGCTCGAGCGAGGCCTTTCGCAACGCGGTCGAGCTGGCGCGGACGGCGGCCCGCAGCGAGGCGAACATTCTGATCCGGGGAGAGAGCGGCACGGGCAAGGAGCTCCTCGCCGAGCTCGTGCACCACGAGAGCAAGCGCGCCGGGGGCCCGCTGGTGCGCGTGCACTGCGGAGCGATCCCCACGCCCTTGCTCGAGGCCGAGCTCTTCGGGCACGAGGCGGGCGCGTTCACCGACGCCAAGCGCGCCCGCAAGGGACGCTTCGAGGCCGCCCAGGGCGGGACCTTGTTCCTCGACGAGGTCGGCGAAATGCAGGCCGAGCTGCAGGTCAAGCTCCTGCGCGTCTTGCAGGAGCGGCGCCTGGAGCGCCTGGGCGGCGAGGGGCGGCAGCTCGAGCTCGACGTGCGCCTGGTGGCCGCCACCCACCGCGACCTCGAGAGCATGATCGAGGACGGCAGCTTCCGGCGCGACCTCTACTACCGCCTGAACGTGATCGACGTGCAGCTCCCGCCCCTGCGCGAGCGTCCGGAGGACGTGCCGCTCCTCGCCCGCTACTTCCTCGCGCGCTACGTGGAGCGCACGGGCAAGCCGATCCAGGGGTTCTCCCCCGAGGCGCTCGCCCGGCTGAGCCAGCGCAGCTGGCCCGGCAACGTGCGCGAGCTCGAGAACGCGATCGAGCGCGCGGTGGTGCTCGGCCGCGGGGAGTGGATCGAGGCCGAGCACCTCGTGACCCGCCACGAGGAGGCCGCCGAGAGCGGAGACCGACCTCACGGGCGCGAGCTGGCGCGCTCTCTGGTCCGCACCCGAGCCAGCCTCCCGGAGGTCGAGCGCGAAATGATCCGGCTCGCCCTCGCGCGCTCGGGGGCCAACGTGGCCCGCGCGGCGCGCGTGTTGGGGCTCACGCGGCGGACCCTGCACTACCGCATGCAGAAGCACGGGCTCTCCCGCGCCGAGTAGGCGCGACCGACCGACTACCCCCGCAGGCCCCACACGGTCTGCGGGAGCTCGTGCACGGGCCGGTTCCACCAGCGGTCGCCGAGGAAGCCGTAGATCGTCTGGCCGCTGACGTCGGGGAGGTTCCAGCGGGCGTGGGGGACGCCGCCCCAGTCCATGGGCTCCTGGAGCGCGGTCTGCTCGAGGGGGGGCAGGTCGTCGAGGTCGTCCATGGCGGGCGGGGCGAGGTAGGCCTCGAGCGCGCGCTTGCGCTGGGGCTCGTCGGCGAGGTCGCGCAGGGCGCGGCGCAGCTGCCCGAGCGAGGCGGCGTCGATCACGACGGGCTCGTCGAGCTCGAGGCGCGCGTTGACCTCGCGCTCGAGGCGCCCGAGGACCTGGGCCCACCAGGCCTCCGTGACCCCGAGCTGGGACTCGGCCGCGACGAGCTCGTCCAGCGGGGCGCCCTTGAGCGCGTCGAACAGGAGCCCGCGCAGGGCGCAGCGGTCGCCGTCGAAGCGCACGTCGAGCAAGAACAGGAGGGTCACCGCGTCGATCTCGTCGGCGAGCGCGCGCAGGCGCTCGGGGGTCACGGCGTGGCCCATTTGGCGCTCGAAGCGAATGAAGGGGATCATGCGCCAGCCGAGCTGGTTGAAGGTGTAGCGCCCGCGATTGCGCCGGAGGTGGGCGCCGCGGGCCTTGAGGTCGTCGTAGACCTGGGAGAACACCCGGGAGAAGAACGCCGTGCGCGCGCGGATCCGCTCGGCGAGCGCGGCGTGGCCGGCGAGGAACTCGGGGTCGAGGAACTGCCGCGAGAAGAACGGCCAGGTGTACATGCTCCAGTAAATGTGCACGTCGCGGCGGTAGCGCGGGAGCGCCAGCTCGGCCGAGGCGAAGGTGCGGTAGAGCCCGCTGAAGTAGCGCACCGCCTGCTCGTAGTAGCCCTCGAGGAAGCCGTTGTAGGCCTGGAGCCGCGCGGGCTCGAGCCCTTCGCCCGCGCGCTCGCGGCGCCAGAGGTCCACGAGGTACTCGCACTGGAAGGCGATGAAGTCGAGGCCGCTCGAGTAGAGCGGGTCGACGAAGCCCGCGGCCATGCCGATCCACGCCAGCCGGTCCTGGCGGAGGTAGGTCCGTGGCTTGCGCGCGTAGTTGTCCAGGCGGCCGAACTCGACCAGCTCAGCGCCCTCGAGGAGTTGGCTGAGCATGCGGTGCTCGGCGAGGAAGGCCTTGAACTCCGCCTCGTTGCTCGGGGGCGTGGGGACCACCGACTTGTCGTAGACCAGGCCCACGCTCAAGAGGCCGCTGGCCTGGGGAATGCACCACACCCAGTAGCCCTCGCCCATGAAGGAGTTGGTCGAGAGCAAGCGCTTGCCGAAGCAGAAGCGGCGCTTGGCGGTCTGCTCGTCGAGCAGCTCCTGGGGGGAGCGGCCGCCCTTGAACCAGCCCCAGCACGACCCGTGGGGCAGGCGGTCGTCGCGGGTGAGGAGCCCGACCTGCCGGCCGAGGAGCGACCCGGGACCCGAGCCGTCGACCAGCCAGCGCGCGCTGACCTCGTGGTCGGCGCCGTCGTGGGTGTAGCGCACCCGGTGCAGCCCGCCGTCGGTGGCGGGGAGCACCTCGGTCACCCGCGCCCCGGTGAGGTGCGCGATCCCCTGCTCGCGGTTGAGGCGCAGCAGGTCGCGCTCGAGCTGGTCGCGCTCGAGCTGGAAGGTGTGCCACCACGAGGTGGAGGCCGGGCCGTCTTCCGAGGCCTCGCAGAAGTCGAGCTGGTTGCCCTCGTCGTTGAACCAGTAGCGGATTCCGTGCTTGGGCAGCTGCGTGTGCACCAGCACGTCGCCGAGCCCCAGCCGGGTGTGGAGGAAGTGCCCGGCCACCTCGACCGTGGACTCCCCGACCTTGCGCTTGGGCTCGGTGGCCTTGTCGAGGCAGAGGACCTTCACCTCGGGGAGCTCGCGCTGCGCCAGGCGACCCAGGCACAGGGAGGCCAGGCCTCCTCCCAGGACGACGACGTCGACGTCAGGCTGCGGCTGCATGGGCCTCCTCCTCGGGCTGGCGATCCCAGTAGCGGTGCAGGATAAGCCACTGCTCGGGAAAGCGACGCACGAAGTCTTCGAGGGACTCGACCGCGCGCTGCATGAGCGCCTGGGGGTCGGCGAAGTCGGCGGGGTCGATCGGCTCCGCGAGCTCGATCGTGTAACCCTCGTCGGGGCGCAGGACCACGGCGCAGGGGAGCAGGGGCGCGCCGGTGGCGAAGCTCAGCCGCGCCGGCCAGTCGAGGAAGCGCGCTTTGGCCCCGAGGAAGGTGTAGTAGGGGCCGCGCTCGGTGGGGAGCCCCCGGTCGGCGGCGGCCAGGAGCAAGCCCTTGCGCTTCAACACGTTGCGCCCCTCGACCGTGAAGAAGGGGCTGCCGTTGATCGGGATCTCCTCGACCTGGCTCGCGCGGCGCGCCCGCGAGCGCAGCTTCTCGAACAGCCCCCACGGGTCGCGGTTGTAGGCGATCGCCACCGGCGACACGAGCTCGGGGAGGACCTGGGCGCCGAGCTCGTAGTTGCCCATGTGCAGGGTCACGCCGATCACGCCTCGTCCGCGGTCCTTGGCGCGCTCCGCGGCGTCGTAGCCGCGGATCCGCTCGAGCAAGGTCTCGGCGCCGGGCGGGCTGTAGGAGGCGCCGCAGATCAGCTCCACGAAGAAGCGCGAGAAGCTCTCCACGGTCTGGACCGCGAGCGCGCGGCGCTCTGCCAGGGTGCTCTGCTCTCCCAGGAGGTGGCGGGCGTTGTCTTCGAGGTTGCGCCGGAGTCCTCCGAGCAGGCGAATCCCCCAGCGCGCGGCGAGGCGCCCCTGGGCGAAGAGCCAGGAGGTCGGGAGGATCGCCGCCTGCAGCCGCGCCATGAGCAGCACCGAGTTCAGCGTGAGTCGAAGCAGCCAGGCGAGCACGGGACCTCGTGTCGACGGTCCGGACGCAGCGCGTCGGATCCTGTTCGCTCCGCCGGGCGGGAGGCCGCGGAGGTCAGCCGCCATGCTAGTCCGCGGCGCCGGGCGAAGCACGTCGATTCTCCCTTCGGGGGCCGCAGAGCGAGCGCGGGGCTCGCTCTGCGCCGCGTCGCTCCCGCTGCGGACCGCGCCGGCTGGCTCCTCGGGGGCGGCGTCTGCTGAGCGCACGCCGATCGCCACACCTCCGGCCGAGCCCCTAGAATGCCTCACCGAGGACGTACGGCATGTCGAACAACAGCGATCTGATCGAGCACCTGGACCTGGCGGGAGACTTCATTCGCCTGCGCTTGGGAGACCGCCCGATCCCCAAGCTCGCGGTGGTCTTGGGGTCGGGGCTGGGCCCGGTCGCCGACCAGGTGACCGACCCGGTGGTGATCCCCTACACCGACGTGCCCTACTTCCCCGAGTCGACCGTCACCGGCCACGCAGGGCGGCTCGTGATCGGCGCCCTCGACGGGACCCCGGTGGTGTGCCTCCAGGGTCGCTTCCACCTCTACGAGGGCTACGCGGCGCACCAGGTCGTGTTCCCGCTGCGGGCGCTGGGCCGCATGGGCGTGCAGGCCTTCGTGCTCACCAACGCCGCGGGCGGGATCAACACGGGCTTCTCCCCGGGCGACTTGATGGTGATCACCGACCACCTGAACCTCAGCGGCACGAACCCCATGATCGGGAGCCACGACGACGCCCTCGGGCCGCGCTTCCCCGACATGGGCCAGGCCTACGACCCCGAGTTCCAGGCGGTGACCCACGCCCTCGCCGCGGAGTTGGGGATCAAGCTCCAGCAGGGCGTCTACACCGTGCTCTCCGGCCCGTCCTACGAGACCCCAGCGGAGGTCCGCATGCTGCGCGGGCTGGGCGGCGACGCCGTGGGCATGAGCACCGTGCCCGAGGTGATCGCATGCCGGCAAATGGGGCTCAGGGTGCTGGGGATCTCGCTGATCTCGAACCTGGCCGCGGGCTTGAGCCAGACCCCGCTCTCGCACAAGGAGGTGATCGAGACGGCCGCGCGCGTGCAGCAGGACTTCGTGCGCCTGATCGAGCACCTCGTGCCGCGCCTCGGCGCGACCCTCGGCTAGCTCCGCGGCCTACTTACCCTCGAGGCCGTCCAGCGTGTCCTCGAGCCAGGCCTCGTCGAGCTCGGCCTCCATGCGGATCTCGAGCACGTTCAGCGCTGCGCGGTCCCACTCGAGGGACAGGGCCAGGACGCCAGCGTCCTTGGGGAGCTCGATCCGCGCCAGCTCTTCGCCGTCGAGGCGGGAGACGAGCGCGTCGCCTTCGCGCACGAACTCGAGGTTGCTGACCTGCTGGGCGCGCAGCAGGTCGCGGCCCGAGCGGCCTTGCCGCGCGCGCAGCTTGCGCTTGCGGAAGTAGTGCAGCTGGCCGAACTCCGAGGTCCAGCGCTCGCCCTCGGCGTTCTCGAGCACCAGGGCCAGGCGGGCCTGCTTCCCGAGGATCTGGGGCTCGAAGCGCAGCTTGAGGTCGAGGTCGCCGGCGATCGGCGCCTTGAAGTCGGCGCGTCCGTTGCGCCCTTCGAGGGCCAGCCCGCGGCGGTCTTGTCCGCGAGGCACCGGGGCGGCCGTCCCTCGGGTCAGCGCCCAGTCCTGGCCCAGGGGTTGGCGGTCGTAGAAGGGGAACATGAGCTGCACGCGCCCGGCGAGGTAGCCCACGTCTTCGGAGTCGGGGAACACCCGACGGCGCAGGTCGAACAGGCGGCGACCCAGGTCGGGGGCCGGGGCGCGGCGGGCGGAGGCCGGCACGGCGAGGGGGGTCGGGGTGCGGGCCGGCTGCACGTTGGCCTGCACGACCTCCTCCGCCTCGACGAAGGGTTGGAGCTCGGCGAGGGCGTCGAGGGCGAAGCCCGCGGCGCGGGCGCGCTCGAGGTGGGCGCCCGCGTCGGGGTCCCCGCGGTAGAGCTTGCTCGCCGCCACGGCCAGCAGGTAGTCGGGCTGATCTTCGCCCAGGGCCAGGCGGGCCAGGCGGTGCTGCTCACGCTCGGGGAGGTCGCTGAGCGCGACGCCCACGGTCGCCCGCTTGCTGATCGCGATCTGCAGCACACCGTCGGTCACGGCTTCGAGGTCGCCAGCGAGGGGCTTGCCCTGGCTGCGCTCGACGCGGATCGCGCGCCCGACGCGCTC
>JAGQRJ010000094.1 GCA_020425635.1 Planctomycetota bacterium
CCCGCAGCTTTGGCCGCCCGCGCGGGCTGTCCGAAGCCCCCCGAGCCCGCGGCGCAACGCGCCGAGCCCGGGCCCACGCCTGGCCCCGCGGCGGAGCGGCCCACCCAGGTCGCGGCGCCCCCCCCGGCTGGCCCCCGCGACCCCGAGCCGGGTGGGCCCGCGATCGAGGTCCCCGTGGTCGTGCTCGAGGAGGAGGTCGAGGTCACGGCGGACGCCCCCGCCAGCACCGTGCCCTCGAGCGCGGCGAACAAGGCCCTCGACGCGGCGGAGGTCGAGGACGCCTACGGAATTGGCGGCGGGGCCGGAGGCGGGCGACAGGGCGTGAAGGGCGTCGGCGCCGGCAGCCGGGGCGGCGGCGCCGCCGGTCGGCCCTGGGCGAAAGGCAGGCTCCGGGTTCGAGGTGGCGGCGTCGCCGCGCAGGGCAACGCCGGCGGACCCCTCCCTGCGGGCCCTCCGGGCCAGGGTGGCACCTCCGAGGCCACGCGGGCCTTCGTGGCTCCCGAGGGCGACGCGCGCTGCTCGACCTTCTCGGTCGACGTCGACACCGCCGCCTACGCCAACGTGCGCCGCTTCCTCAGCCGCCGCGTGCTCCCCGAGCCGGCGCTGGTGCGCACCGAGGAGCTGATCAACTATTTCGCCTACGCCTACGCGCCGCCCGCCGACGGCGCCGCGTTCGCGGTGCACACCGAGGTCGCCGCCTGCCCCTGGGCGCCGAGCCACCGCCTGTTGCGGATCGCGCTCAAGGGTCGCGTGCTGGAGGCTGCGGCGCGCCCGCCCTGCAACCTCGTGTTCCTGGTCGACGTCTCGGGCTCCATGCGCCAACCCAACAAGCTGCCCCTGCTCCAGGAGTCGCTGCGCTTGCTCGTGGGCGAGCTCGGCGAGCTCGACCGGATCGCGCTCGTGACCTACGCCGGCGCCTCGGGCCTGGCCCTGCCCTCGACGAGCTGCAGCGAACGAGACACGATCCTGGCCGCGATCGACGCGCTCTCCGCCGGCGGCTCGACCCACGGCGACGCGGGGATCCAGCTCGCCTACGCCACCGCGATCCAGCACTTCGTCGAGGGCGGGGTCAACCGCGTGGTGCTCGCCACCGACGGCGACTGGAACGTGGGGATCACCGACCGCGAGGCGCTGAAGGAGCGGATCGCCGAGAAGGCCAAGAGCGGGGTCTCGCTCAGCGTGCTCGGCTTCGGCGGCCCCTCGGGCGACGCGCGCATGGAGGCCCTCGCCGACCGCGGCGACGGCAACTACGCGAGCATCGACGTGCTGCGCGAGGCGCAGAAGGCCCTGGTCCAGGACCTGCAAGGCACACTGGTCACGATCGCCAAGGACGTGAAGCTGCAGGTCGAGTTCGACCCCGCGCAGGTCGCCTCCTACCGCCTGATCGGCTACGAGAACCGGCGGCTCGCCAACGCCGACTTCGCCGACGACCAGAAGGACGCGGGCGAGATCGGCGCCGGCCACAGCGTGACCGCGTTCTACGAGCTGATCCCCAGCGCCGAGGCCAGCCCCAGCGCCCCCCTCGCTCGGGTCCGCCTACGCCACAAGCAGCCCACCGGCGACACGAGCGCGCTGAGCGAGCACGTGGTCTCCGACGTGGGCCACGGCTTCGCCGAGGCCAGCCCGGAGTTCCGCTTCGCCGCCGCGGTCGCGACCTTCGGTCGCCTGCTGCAGCACCCCAGCGAGCCGAGCGCCGCGCGCTTCCCCGACGTCCTCGAGTGGGCCGCGCCCTGCGTGGGCGAGGACCGCTTCGGCTACCGCGCCGAGTTCCTCGAGCTCGTGCGCGCAGCCCAGGCCCTCTCGCCCGAGCGCGAAGCCGCCGCGAGCAAGCAGCCCGCCGACCGTGGCTGAACTCCACGGCGACGCCTGCCGCAAGGACCTCGTCGTCGAACCAGCGCCGCCGGCCGAGGC
>JAGQRJ010000640.1 GCA_020425635.1 Planctomycetota bacterium
CCCCGGCCGACACCACGCCTCCCGTCTCCGTCGACCCCCCCGCCGACGACCCCCCCGTCGACGACCCCCCGGTCGACACCACGCCTCCCGTCTCCGTCGACCCCCCCGCCGAAGCGCAACCCTGGGTCGAGCCCCCGCGCGAAAACACCCCGCCCGTCGACCCCGTGGGCTCCGAGTCGGGCCGCACGACCGCGCCGCTCAACACCGACACCGGGCGCAGCACCCAGCCCGGGCAGCGGCCCCAGGACCGCCTCGACCCGAACCGCCGGGTGGTGACGCGGCAGGGCATGAACTTCGAGTTCGTCAACGAGAACGGGGTGTGGGTCAGCACCCAGCCCGTGACGTGGCGCGCCGCCCTGAGCTGGGCCGCCGCCAACCCCAACATGCGCCCCCGCCTGCAGACGCTCGCGCCGTCCGCGCTGACCGAGGCCCTGCCCTGGAGGCTCCAGGGGCGGCGCGCCCGGCGCCCCCGCGACGAGGCCGACGGATCGCGCCTGATCCAGCTCCTCGAGCAGCGCAACCTGGGCTCGGTGCTCGACTCGCCGATCGAGGGGCTGTTTCCGATCGAGGCTCGCCAGCTGGCTGGGTGGCTGGGCTTCCGCCTGCCCGACTCGACGGAGCAACAGAAGGTCCGCCCGATCAGCGACTGGGCCCACTCCAACGACGGCCCGATCCTCGCGCGCACGGGGCCCTCGAGCGTCGTGGTGCGCACGATCGCGCAACTCAGCCGGGAAGAGCGCCGCAAGGTGGAGGTCCGCCTGGCTTTGCCCTAACGAAACCCCGCCCCGTGTGTCGAGGAGGACGACGTGGGTCTGTTCGACGTGGTCGTGATCGGAGTCGCACTCGTGGGCTACGCCCTCGGGCGCGCACGCGGTCTGGCCTGGCAGATCAGCGGGCTCTTGACCCTGCTCCTGGGGGGCGCCGCGGCGACGGTGCTCAGCCGCCCCGTGGGCGCCCTGTTCCATGACGGGATCCTCGGCCGCTTCGTCGGCTGGATCGCGGTCTACGCGATCGTGGCCACCGCGCTCTACGTGCTGACCCTCTCCTTCCGCGAGAAGCTCAAGGAGATCGAGTTCGACGAGCTCGACAAGCGCTTCGGGGGCGTGCTCGGCGCGGTCAAGGCCCTGGCGGTCTTGGCGGTGATCACGGTGGTCGCGGTGCCCTTGAGCCCTCGCGTCGCCCAGGCGGTCAAGCCCACCCCCTCGGGCCGCGTGCTCTCCAAGCTCGTCGCCGAGCTCCGCGCCCTGCTCCCCGAGCGGATCCCGGACACCTTCGCGGCCCAGGCCGCGGAGCCGGAGCAGGCCCAGGCTCCGCTCGAGGACCCCCAGCGCCGCCCCACCGCGCCAGCGCCCACGACGCCCGCCCCACGGCCGGCGCTCCCGCCCCAGCCTCCGCTCGGCCGCCCTCGGCTCCCCGACCCGGACCTCGGTCGCACGCCGCCGATCGCGCCGCCGACCCGCGCCTTCCCCGAAGACGAGGCCGACGCCGAAGACCACGTCGAGCGGAGCCTCACCGAGGACCCCTTCGACGTCCGCGAGGACCCGGCCGACCCCCTCGCGCCCCCGAAGTAGGGCGTCCCGCGCCCCCCCCGGCGAGGCCGATTTCACGGTTTGCTCCCTCTCGAGGACGGCTACACTGCGCGCCAGAGAGGTTTTCCGTGTCTACGACGACCCAACGCGCCGAGACCACCGTCGCCCGCGTGAGCCAGCTCCGCGCGACCTTGCGCGAGCAAGGCCTGAGCGCCGTGATCGTGCGCTCCACCGACCGCTACCTGAACGAGTACGTCCCCGCCGACGAGAGCGAGCGCGTGTGGCTGACCGGGTTCACCGGCTCAGCGGGCGACGTGCTGCTGGGGCTCGAAGACGCGTGGCTCTGCGTCGACGGCCGCTATCGGCTGCAGAGCGAGGCCGAGGTCGAGGGCACCCCGTTCAAGGTCGAGCACGTGCCGCTGGGGACCGCGATCCGCAGCCACCTGTTCGACCTGGTCCGCGACCTGGCCGACCGCACCCCCGACGCCAAGATCGCCTACGCGCCGCACACCTTCACCGTCAAGGAATACGAGGCCCTGGAGGCGGCGCTCGAAGGCAGCGACGCCGAGCTCGTGCCCACCTCGCCCTCGCTGATCAACTCGATCCGTGAGCCGGTCCACCCGCCGACCCGCCCCGTGCGCGGGGTCACGGCCGCTCAGTGCGGACGGAGCGTGAAGGAGAAGTTGAAGCTCTGCGCGGCGACCCTGGTCGAGCACGACCTGGCGGCCTACGTGATCCAGCCCCTCGACGCGCTGGCCTACATGACCAACCTCCGCGGCAACGACTTCGTCAACCAGGCGACCTTCCGCGGGGTGGGGCTCCTGTTCCGCGAGCGCCTGATCCTCTCGACCCCCCAGCCGACGCGAATCCCCATGAGCGCGCGCGCCCCAGAGCTCGACGTCGTCGACCAGGGCGCCTGGCGCTCGCTGCTCCCGGCCCGCGGGCGCGTGGGCTACGACCCCGCGGCGACGACGAGCGACGTGCTCGACGCGATCCGCGCGGCGGGCGCCGACCCCGTGGCCGTGCCCAGCCCGGTGACCCCGCTCAAGGCGCTCAAGACCGACGCCGAAATGGCCGCCATGAAGCGCGCCTTCGCGCTCGCCGACCAGGTCATGGAGGACGCGATCGCCTTCGTGGCGCGCAAGGTCGACGCCAGCGAGTCGCTGACCGAGCAAGACCTGGCCGACGAGGTGCTGCGCCTGTTCACCGCGCGCGGCGCGACCGGGCTCAGCTTCCGCGTGATCGCCGCGGTGGGCGCCAACGCGGCGAACATTCACTACTCGCACCCCGACCCCCAGCGCCAGATCGGCAAGGGCGAGCTGGTGCTGATCGACACCGGCGCCTACTTCGAGGAGGGCTACGCCACCGACCTCACGCGGACCTTCCTCGCGGGGTCCGCCGCGAGCGCCCCGCGGGGCGACGCCGAGCAGCGGCGCAACTACACCCTCGTCTTGAAGTGCGCGATCGCCGGCATGTCGGCCCGGATCCCCGAGACCGCCCTCGGCGAGCAGCTCGACGCCCTGGTCCGCGCGCCGCTGTGGGCCGAGGGCCTCGACTACCGCCACGGCACGGGCCACGGCGTGGGGATCAACGTGCACGAGGCCCCGCCGCGGGTCGCCACTCGCCAGGGCACCGTCCTCGAGCCGAACCAGGTGTTCTCGATCGAGCCCGGGCTCTACCTGCCCGACTGGGGCGGGATCCGGATCGAGAACCTCTGCACCGTGGCCCCGGCCGAGGGCGCCCCAGGCTTCCTCGACGTCGTCCCGCTGACCTTCGCCGCCCTCGACCAGCGCCTGATCGAGGACAGCCTGCTCAGCGACGCGGAGCGGGCCTGGCTCGCGCGCTACGCCGAGCAGCGCGCCGAGGTCCTCGGCGCGCGGGGCTAGCCCGCAAAGCTCACCACGAAGTGGTGAGTTTGCGGGGTAGCCGCCTGCGAAGCAGGCGGGCTGCGCCGGAGCGAGTCGGCGGCTCTGCCGCCGCGAGCGAGGCGCAAG
>JAGQRJ010000095.1 GCA_020425635.1 Planctomycetota bacterium
CTGCTCGCCCTCGCCGAGTTCGCGCGCTGCCCTGGCTCGCGCCGACGCAGGATGCGCGCCGTGTTGGGCGTCGTCGTCGGCGCGGCGGTCGTGCACGGCGCCGCTCGGGCCTGGAGGCGCCTGCGCGGCCAGGGGCCCCAGCCGGGGGACCTCCGGCGGCGGGCTCAGCTGCGTCGCGGAGCGCGCCTGGTGCGTCCCTACCTGCTCTACGGGGCCACGCTCGGCGCCTACTTCCTCGCGCGCCACGCCGCGCTCGAGGAGCTCGTGGCCCGCGCGGACGCGCGGACCCTCGGCGAGGCCGGCTTCCTCTCGCGGGTGTTGGTCGCGACCCTGATCTACCTCGACAGCTGGCTCTCCCTCGTGCTGCCCCACGGGACCAGCGCCCACTACCCCTTCGGCGGGGTCTACCTCGAGCCCTGGGCCGCGGCCCTCGACCCCGTGCCCGGACGGCTGGCGCACGAGCCCGCCTGGGGGTCGGCCCTGAGCTTCGCGCCTCTGGCGATCCACGCGCTCCTGCTCGGCGGGGGGGCGTGCCTGCTCGCCCAGCGCCGCCCCTGGGGGCGCGCGATCGGGCTGGGGGTGTGGGGCTTCTACCTGGCGCTGGGCCCGGTGAGCCACGTGCTGATCCCGATCGGGGTCCTGCGGGCCGACCGCCTGCTCTACACGCCCTCGGCCTGGGCCTGCGTGGCCCTCGTCGCTGGCCCCGCCGCGGCCCTCGCGCGCACGCGGCGGCGCGCGGCGCTGCGCCTGACGTATTGCGCCCTGGCGGGGCTCTGCGCCTGGGTCTGCTGCGCGCCGCTGCAGCGCAACCTCGAGGCGTGGTCGAACAACCACCTGCTCTGGTATCGCTCCCACGAGCGCTACCCCGAGCAGCCTCGGATCCAGCTCGCCCTCGGCAAGGAATACCTCCGCGCCCGCGGGAGCTACATGAGCCGGGAGGACCGCCTGGCCAGCGCCGAATTCCTGTTCCGCGCCGCCGTGGCGGCCAGCCCTCCGGGGACCTCCCTCGCGGCGAAGGCTCGCGCTGCGCTCGGCGGATTGCTCCTCGAGCGCGGCGGGGTCGCCGAGGCCACGGGGCTCTTCCTCCAGGCTTCCCAGCTCGACCCGCGCTCGGTGGAGGCGAGCGAAGGCCTGGCCCGCGCGTTCCTGACCGAGGCCAACCGCGCCCAGGATCCGCAGCGTCGACTGGGCTGGCTCCTGCGCGCGGAGAAGATCGCGCGCCAGGCGACCCGCTTCGCGCCCAGGAGCTACGCGCTGTGGTTGACCTACGGCACGGTCCTGAGCGCCCTCGACGGCCGCGAGCCCGACGCGCTCCTGGCCTACGACCACGCGGTGACCTTGCGCGCCAACCCCTGGGAGGGGCGCTTCAACCGCGCGCGGCTGCGCGCCTTCATGGGCGACGCCCCCGGCGCGCTGGCCGACTACCGCGCGGTTGCCGAGCAGGGGCTCGCGCCGCGCACCCCCGTCGACCCGCGTCTGCTGGAGGAGGCCCTGAACCAAGTGGCGCGCCTCGGCGAGGCCACCGGCGACGCCGAGGCCCAGGCCTGGGTGCGGCGCGCGCGCCCCGCGCTGCCCGCGGTCACGCCGCGCTAGCCCGCACGTCGGACTCGGACTCGGACTCGCTCCGTCAACCAACGAACACGGCCCGCGCCGGGGGGCGCGGGCCGCTGGAGTCGACGGGACCGGGTGAGGGGCTAGTTGCCGCTGCCGGGCTTGTTGGGGCCGTCGCCGGGCTTGTTGGGCTCGGGCTTGTTGGCCGGGGCCGGCGCGGGGGACGGCTTGGTCTGGATCGTCATGGCCTCGGTGAGCACGCCCTGGGTGTCCTTGAGCTCGTCCATGAACATGGCCTTCATTTGCTCCAGGCGCTGGACCTTCTCCTTGAGGCGGGTGACGTTCTGCTCGAGCTCGCGGTTCTCCTCCTGGAGCTCGTCGGCGCGGCTGTCGAGCTGCTCGGCCTCCTTCTTGTTCGCGGTGACCTGCTCTTGCTCCTCCTTGACCTTCTCCTCGAGCTCTTCGCACTCGCCCTTGAGGCGGGTGTTCTCCTGCTTGAGCTCGGCCAGGCGCACCTCGGCCGCGTTGATCCGCTCCTCGGACTCGCGGATCTGCTCCTCGAGCTCGTCCTGGAGCTGGTCGAGGTTCGTGCCCTCGCCCAGCAGGCGCTCGGCCTGACGGGCGAGCTCCTCGTTGCGCTCGAGCAGGCTCTGGGTGCGCTCGACCTCCTTCTCCAGGCGCTCGACCGCCTCCTCGAGGCCTTCGCTCGCGTGCTTGAGCTCGACGATCTTGCGGTTGCCCTCGCCGGCCATTTCGCCCAGGCGCTTGCGGGCCTGGGACACCGCGGCCGAGAGGTCACGGCCGTCTTCGTCGACGGAGGGCGGCCGGGGGGGGAGCTCGGTGCGCGGGCGGCCGCTGCTCTTGGGCCCGTCGTCGTCGCCGTCGTCGTCGCTCGGCTTGGAGTGCGACCCGGTGGTCGGGCGGGGCACCTTCGCGGGGGCGGGCTTGAGCGCGCCCGTGGACGGCTTCGGGGCTCCCGTAGACGGTTTCGGCGCGCCGACGCTGGCGGACGCGGGGGCTCCGGAGGCTCCGGGTTCGGACTGGCTCATGGCAGGGACTCCTGGCTGCGTGGGTGACCTGCAGACGATACGTGGAAGCCCCCAGGCGCTGCAACCTGGGTCCGTACGCTAGGCATAAGCGGCTCGTGCATAGCGACTTCGGAGTCGCCTCACGCTGACTCCCGACGCACTGCAAGGCACGACTCGTGCACCCGCGGAGCGAGGGCTCAGGGAGCCGCCGCGTCGCCCGCCTCGATCGCGGCGCGCATGGCCTCGAGCCCCGCGCGCACGCCGCGCACCGAGATCCCTGCGGCGCGCAGCTTGTCGGTCTTGAGCCCCGCGAGCAGCGGGCGCGCGGCCTTCTGCGCGAGCTCGGCGGTGGTCTTGACGTCGATCGCGTCGAAGTCGAGGTCGAACACCTCGCAGGCCACGCGGGCGAAGGCCGCGCGGTCGAGCACGTCTGGGCCCGCCACGTGCCACACCCCGCGCGCGCCCTGGTCGAGGAGCGCGAGGGTCGCGGCGGCGACGTCCGGGCCGTAGCTCGGCGTCGCGACCTGGTCGGACGGGATCTGGAAGGGCTGCCCCGCCCGCAGGCGGCGCACGAGCTGGTAGACGAAGTTCTTCCCCTGGGTCTCGGGGCCGTAGACGGTCGTCGTGCGCAGGATCAGGCACTCCGCGCCGCTCGCCAGCAGGGCCTGCTCCGCGGCCAGCTTGGCCTCCCCGTAGACGTTGAGGGGCGCGGGCGCGTCGTCCTCGGCGTAAGGGCCCGCCGCCCCGTCGAACACGTAGTCGGTGGAGTAGGTCACGAACACGGCCCCGACCTGGGCGGCTTGCTGGCACACGAAGAGCGGCTGCTCGCAGTTTTGTCGAAACGAGCGCGCGCGGTCGTCCTCGTTGCCGTCGACCCAGGTCCAGCCCGCGGGCAGGAACACCACGTCGGGCGCGGCGTCGGCGATCAGCCCGGCCACGGCGTCGGCCTGGTCGAGGTCCAGCGGGACGAGCCCGGGCTGCTCGACGGTCGCGTAGGTCCCGACCACCGCGTCGCCCCGCGCCAGGAGCTGGGCGCGCAGGTGCCCTCCGATCTGTCCCGACGCTCCGATGACCAGCGCACGCACACCCACCTCGTTCCTCTGCTTACTTCGTCCGCAAGACGACGTTCACGAGCCGCGCGAGGCGCACGCCGGCCTGGTGCAGGCGCTGGTTCACGAGCGGGATCTTGGCGTCGCGGTAGCTGTAGTGGCCGTAGCGTTGCTCCGGCGGGCGCTCGTAGGCCTGGCTACGGACCTCCTTGCTCTCGGCGGTCCAGGCGAGGACGGCGGCCTCGATCCCGTCGGCTTCGAAGGCGGCCCAGGCGGCCTCCTCCTTGGTCCCGCGCTTGGCGACGAGGAAGCGCGCGTACTCGACGTAGCCGAGCCCCTGCATGTCGATCAAGAAGGTGTCCCAGATCGCGTGCAGGTTGGCCTCGCCCACGACCTCGCGCTTTTGGCTGGCGCGCAGGAGCTTCACCGCCTCGGCGAGCGCCTCCGCGGTGGCCTGGGGGGTGGCGTCTTCGGTGAGCGCCTTGGTGCGGTCGAGGAGCTTGGCGATCTTGCCGTCGAGGTCGTCGCCGTCGGTGAGCTCTGGGGTCCCGCCGAACTCGACCGCCCAGCGGCACTTGATCCGGTTGCCGCCCTGATCCTTGGCGCGGCCGACGTGCAGGGGCTGGTGCAGGTCGCCCACGAGGTGGGCGATCCAGCGGAGGGCGATCCCGCGCTCCTCGTCGGAGCGCTCGCGATCGCCGAGGATCGCGACGTTGAGCTTGATCGCCTCCACGATGTCCTCCTTGCCCTCGCCCCCGCTGCGCGGCTTGTCGGGGTAGGCCTCGTCGTCGGGGACGGACGTGTAGTGCCACGGGCCGTGGTGGTAGCGCGGGTCGGTGCGCACCTCGTCGGCCCAGGTGGAGACCATGGCGAGGGTCTCGCCGCCGAGCAGGCGGGTGACCTCGGCTTGCACCTCGGGGTCGAGGCGGTCGTCGGCGAGGGTCCCCACCACTCGGTGGCCGGTTTGGCCCCAGGCCAGCGCGGCGCTGGGCGTCAGCAGGGCGAGCGCGATCAAGGTCGAGAGGGGTCGGGTCATGGGTCGTCTCCTGAGTGCCGCAAACCCTAGCACCAAACGTGGCGGCGGGCAGTCCCGCCGTTGGCGCGGCCTGCGTGTCCAGGGGGGGCGACGCGCGGGAGGCGGGGCTTCTTCAGGGGCAGGGAGGCTGCGCAGCGCTCGGGCGGCGGCTACCTTGACCTGGAGCGCGCGGCGCTCCGAGGGGGGGAGCCATGAGCTACACCGGTTGGCTGGCTTTGGGGCTGGCGCTGCTCGTGAGCCCGCGGGGGGCGGCCGCGGACGCGCTGGACGAGGCGCGGGAGGCGTGGAAAGCCGACCGCTTGCAGGAGGCGCTGGAGCGGATCACGCCCCTGGCGGAGGCCTCGCCCGACGACGCCGACACGATCGGGCTCCGCGGGCGGATCTACTTCGACCTCGGGCGCTTCGACGAGTCGCTGGCCGACATGGAGCGCGCCAAGGAGCTCGACGCGGAGGTGTGGGGCGAGCTCGCGAGCAGCATGGCCTGCCGGGTGGCCTTCTTCTTCGCCGACGACGCCAAGGCCCGAGCCTTGCTCCCGACCTTCGAGCCCGGGGCGGTGACCCAGGCCCTGCCCTACCTGCTCGATCCTCCCGGCCTCGAGCGCTTCCAGCTCAAGAAGGGCCGCTACGTGATCTACGCCGACGCGACCCTGCGCGAGACCAAGGGCGAGGTGTTCACGGCGCGCATGATGGAGCTGATCTACGACGCCTACTCCAGCGTGTTCCCCTTCGACGTCGACGAGCGCTTGATCAGCCGGGTCTACGTGTTCGGCAAGACCTCGACCTACCTGCGCTTTTCGCAGGACGCCTTCGGCACGGACAAGAGCAACGCCGCGGGCTACTACTCGCCCTCGACGCGGGTGCTGGTGGTCAACGCCGACCCCGACGGGGCGCGGCCCAACGACTTCGGCTTCACCGCCGACGCGATCAACACCCTGTTCCACGAGGGCTTCCACCAGTTCGTGCGCTTCCACATACCCCAGGGGGTCCCCGACTGGTTCAACGAGGGCCTGGCCGAGTATTTCGGGCCGAGCGTGCAGAGCGGGCGCAAGAAGCTCAAGGTGGGGGTCGTGGTCAAGAACGACGCCAACTTCGTGACCCGCTACGAGCGGATCCACGGCACGCTGCGCGACCATCCCGGGAGCGTGTGGTCCGTGGCGCGCTTCATGCGCCAGACCGACGAGGAGTTCGACTTCGACGGCCGGCGCTCGCTCAACTACGCCCAGTCCTGGAGCATTGTCCACTTCTTGATCGACGGCATGGGCAAGCAGGGGCGCAAGCTGGTGAAGTCCTACTTCGAGGTGCTCAAGCGCGGCGGCACGCCCGACGAGGCCTTCCGGGTGTCCTTCGGCTCGCTGAACCTGGAGAGGTTCGACAAGGCCTGGCGGGCCTACGTGCTCGAGAAGCTGTAGCCTTCGTTCAGGGCCCGAACCAAAGCAAACGAGCCGGCTCGAGAGCCGGCTCGCGCTTGGAATCGGACGCCGCGCGGCGTCTTAGGCTTCGGCCGCCGGCTTGGCGGGGCCCTCTTCGCCGCCCACGAAGCCGAGCAGGCTCCGCGGCGAGGCGTCGCCCAGGGCGCGCTCGGTGGTCTTGAGCACGCGCAGGTAACCACCCGGGCGCTCGGTGTAGCGCTCGGCGATCTGGTCGAAGAGCTGCCGCACGGCGTCGGGGTCGCGCAGATGCTTGACCACCTGGCGGCGGTAGTGGATCGACTTGCTCAAGTGGTCGCGGACCTTGGGCGAGAAGTCCTTGAACTTCTTCTTGTCCCCGGTCTGCTGCTGCTTGAGGTCCGCGATCGACCCGCCGTTGGCGTCGGCGGCCTTGCGCAGCTCGCGGTAGCCCTTCACCCCGAGGGTGATGCAGCGCTCCGCGAACGGCTTGACCCATTTCGCCTTGGTCGAGGTCGTGAGGATGAACTCGCGCTCGGTGCCGAATTGCTTGAACAGGGAGCGGGTCAGGTTTCGCTGGAGCGCGATCCGCTCCTCTTTACGACGCCCGAGGCGCTTGCCGGCCTTCTTGTGTCTCATGACTCTCTAGTCCTTCAGGAACGCCGTTACCGGCCCGCCAGGATGCTGTCGACCTCTTCGGTCATACCCAGGCTCATGCCGCGCTCGGCGAGCTTCTTCTCGATCTCCTTGAGGGTCACGCGACCGAAGTTGCGGACCTTCGACAGGTCTTCTTCTCGCCGCCGGCAGAGCTCGCCGATCGTGCGAATGTTCTCCGACTCGAGGCAGTTGGCCGCGCGCACGGAGAGGTCGAGCTCGGACACCGGCAGAATGAACTGCTGGTAGAGGACCTCGCGCTGCACGTCGTCGGACGCGCTGCTGCTGCTGCTGCCGCCGCCCATGGGGGCGACCTCGTGGTCGATCATGGGCTCGCCGAACTCGGCCTTGAGCTCCTTGCCCAGCTCGAAGTAGTGAATGAACGGGTTGAGGTGCTTGCGCAGGATCTTCGAGGCCTCGACCAAGGCGTTCTCGGGGGTCACGCGGCCGTCGGTCCAGATCTCGAGCACGAGCTTGTCGTAGTCGGTGAGCTGGCCCACGCGGGTGTCTTCGGTGTGCCAGCGCACGCGCTTGACCGGGCTGAAGAACGACGCGATCGGGATCACCCCGATCTCCTGCTCGATCCCGGGGAGGTTCTCCTCCTCGCTGCGATAGCGGCGGCCGCGCTGCACGTGGATCTCGGCCTTGAGCTTGCCGCCCTCCTCCGTGATCCGCGCCAGGTGGTGACCCGGGTTGACGATCTCGATGTTGTGATCGTGCTCGAGGTCACCGGCGGTGACCTCGCCGACCTCGTTGGCGTTGAGCTTGAGGGTCCCCGAGTTCGCCCCCGGCGCGAGGCGCACGAGGAGCTCCTTCAGGTTGAGCTTGAGGTCCGTGACGTCCTCGTAGACGCCCGGGATCGTGTCGTACTCGTGGTCGACGCCCTCGAACTTGACGTGGGTGACGGCCGCGCCCTCGATCGAGGAGACCAGGACCCGCCGCAGGCTGTTGCCGACGGTCGTGCCGTAGCCCCGCTGGAAGGGCTCCACCGAGAACTTGGCGTAGGTGTCGGTGCGCGTCTCTTCGTCTACCACGATACGGGTGGGTAGCTCGAACCCACGCCAGCGAACTCGCATTGCCATGCTGGAGACCTCTCGTCCGACTGAAGCGAGGCATTGGGGGCTCGTGCTCGCGCCTTGAGTCCCAACACCTCGGTTGAATGTGTTGTGTGTTGCCCTGGGGGTCGCTCTTGCGCCCGCGCGAACGCGGGCAGGTGCTCCTGGGCGCCTCGCTACGACCCAACGGCGAGGCAGGAGCGCGCTGGGGTGCTAGACGCGGCGCTTCTTCTTCGGCCGGCAGCCGTTGTGAGGAAGCGGGGTGACGTCTTCGATCGAGCGGATCTCGAGGCCAGCAGCCTTGAGCGCGCGGATCGCGCTCTCGCGTCCGCTGCCCGGACCGCTCACGCGGATCTCGATCTCGCGCACGCCCATCTTCTTGGCCTTGATCGCCAACTCTTCGGCCGCGCGTTGAGCGGCGAAGGGGGTCGACTTGCGCGAGCCCTTGTAGCCGATCGTGCCCGCCGAGGTCCAGCAGACAGCGCCGCCGGTCTTGTCGGTGATCGTGATGATCGTGTTGTTGAACGTCGACTTGATGTGCGCCACCCCACGCGTGACGACGCGCTTGCCCTTGCGGGTGCGCACGGCCTCCGGGTCGGTGGGGGTGGTGGTCGGGGTGGTGGTCTCTTGCTCTTCGCTCATGGCTACCGCATTGCCTTAATGCTCTTCTTGCCCGCGACGGTCTTCGCCTTGCCCTTGCGGGTCCGAGCGTTGGTCTTGGTGCGTTGACCGCGGAGGGGCAGGCCCTTGCGGTGGCGGAGTCCGCGCCAGCAGCCGATGTCCTTCAGCCGTTGCACGTTCCCTTGCACCTGCCGACGCAGCGCGCCTTCGACGGTGTGGTTTTGCTCGATCTCCTGGGCGATCTTCTTCAACTCATCCTCGGTCAAGTCCTTGGCGCGGACGTCCGGGTTGACGTTGGTGGCGGCCAGGATGCGCCGCGAGGCGTCGTCGCCGATCCCGTAGATGTAAGTCAGCGAGATCACGACTCGCTTGTCGTTGGGGATGTCGACACCACTGAGACGAGGCATAGCTCAGCCCTGCCTTTGCTTGTGCTTCGGGTTCGTGCAGATCACGCGCACGACTCCGCGCCGGCGCACGATCTTGCAGTGCTCACAGATGCGCTTGACCGACGACCTGACCTTCATGGCGATTCCTTTGCTCACGTCCGCGCGCCGCCGCGCGAACAACTGGCATACCGATTCCACTGGGGAAAGTCACAGAGTTTAACGCTGGTCTCCGGGAACGGAAGCCCAAAAGGAAAAGGTTTTGCTTCTGGCGGGCGACGAGGCGCAAGTCTAAGGATGACTTTGCCTTGGGTTGACGCAGAGCAGCACGGTCGCCCCGCGATGGACCGCGAGAGCCCGCGCCGCGCTCCCTCGATTGACCGAGACCTCGAGCCGGCGGCTCGAACCCGCGATCACCATCGTCGCGCCGGGCTCCCGCTCCCCGTATCCGGCCGCCGCGGGTCCCTCGATCGTCGCTCCACCGACGGTGAGCGAGGCGACCGGGAGGCTCGAAGGGAGGTTCGTGATCAGGTTGCCGAAGCGATCGACGTGGATCACCTCGCCCTCCCAGGTTCCTCCGCCCAGGTCGCGGGGCGCGGCTCGCGCGAGGGGCGCGATCGCCTCGCGCGCGATCGGGGAGCCGAGCGCCTCGAGCGGGACGCCCTGGGCCACGCAGGCCGCGATCGGCGAGAACACGTCGCGCCCGTCGAAGGTCGTGGCGCGGTCGGGGAGCGCGCGCTCCCAGGCCTCGAAGCGGAAGAGCTCCGCGTCCGCCGCGAAGGGCGCGAGCAAGCCGTTGTCGGGCGCGATCAGCACGCCCTCAGGGCGACGCGCGAGCAGGATCGCGCGCGCGGTCCCCACCCCAGGGTCGACCACGGCGAGGTGCACCACCCCCGGCGGAAAGTAGGGCAAGGCTTGCTCCCAGAAGAACGCCGCGGTGCGCACGTCCTGGGGGGGCACGTCGTGGCTGAGGTCGATCACCCGCGCCTCGGGGGCCAGGCGCGCGAGCACGCCGTGCATGACGCCGACGTAGGTGTCGTGCAGGCCGAAGTCGGTCAAGAGGCTGACGCAGGCAGGGCTCACCGGGGCTCCTCCGAGCCGCATGCTACGCGCTGGGCGCTTCGGGCGCAGCGCCCGGGCCGCGCCGGGCGGGGGCTGGCCGGGGGGTGGGGGCGAAGAGGTTCGGGGGATGTCAGTCCTTGGTGTTAGGCTCGTGTTCGGGCGGTAGGGCCGTGACCTGGAGCGAGATCCTCGAGCAAGCAGACGCCGAAGCGAGCGCGCGCAACGACGCGCGCTACGGACAGGTGCCGTGTCGACGGGTGCTCAACCCCACGCGCGGGCCCGCCGGGTCCTTCCTGCACTCGATCAACCCCTACCTGAACTGCGAGCTGGGCTGCGCGTTCTGCTTCGCCCGCGAGTTCAGCCGCCGCCGCGAGGGCGAGCGACTCGACGGCGAGGATCGCTTCGCGCGCCGGATCCACGCCAAGCGCGGCGCCGCCGAGGTCCTGCGCTCCGAGCTCGAGCGCCTGGCCGCGGCCGGCAAGCTCGGCGAGCCGATCGCCCTCGGCACCGCCACCGATCCCTACCAGCCTCTCGAGCGGCGGCAGCAGCTCACGCGCCAGCTGCTCGGCGTGCTGCTCGAGGCGGCGCGGGCGCACCCCGGCGCGCTGCGGCTGATCGTGGCCACACGCTCCGACCTCGTGCTGCGCGACGTCGACCTCCTGCGCCAGCTGCGCGAGGTCGGGCAGCTGCGGGTGACCCTCGGGCTCCCGAGCGTCGACCGCGACCTGCTGCGCTCCCTCGAGCCGCGCGCGCCGACCCCCGCGTTGCGGCTGCGCGCGGTCGAGGGGCTGCGCCGCGCAGGGCTCGAGGTCGGGGTCTCCTGCTCGCCGATCCTCCCCGGGCTCGGCGAGGACCCGCGCGCGCTGCGGCGCGTGGTCTGCGCCGCGCAGCAGGCGGGCGCGCGCTACCTGCAGGCCGAGGTGCTCAGCCTGCGCGGGGCGAGTCGCCAGGCGTTCATGGCCTGGGTCGAAGCGCAGCACCCGAGCTACGCCGGGCTGTTCGCCCAGCTCTACCGCGGGCCGCTTCCCCCTTGGACCGTGCGGGATCGGATCGAGCGCGTGGTCCACGTGCTGCGCTGCCAGTACGGCCTGCCCGAGCGCCTGCCCTGGGCCGAGCGCGAGGGCGCGCCGCGTCGGCTGCCGACCGCGACCCCCTGGAGCGGCGCGGGCCCCCTGTTCGAGGGCGGCCGCTCGGTGGGCTAGCAGCCTGTTGAAGAAGCCCTGGCAAGGCGCGAGGAGGTCCAGCAACCGTGGTGGTTGTGACCGACGAGCAACGCAGTCCAGGGCTGTTTCAACGGGCTGCTAGCCCGGCTTCTTCTCGAGGGCGAGTTGGCCGCAGGCGGCGAGGATCCGATCGCCGCGGGGGCGGCGCACGTGCACCTTCTCCACGCCCCACTGCAGCAGGGTCTCGCGGAAGGCCTCGACGTCGTCCAGGTCGGGGCGCTGGAAGTCGGCGCCTTCGTGGGGGTTGAACGGGATCAGGTTGACCTTGATCCGGTCGGCCACGGGGACCAGGCGCTTGCCGAGGCTCGCCGCCTGCTCGACGCTGTCGTTGAGCCCGGCGAGGAGCACGTACTCGAAGGTCACCCGCTGCCGGCGAGAGAGCTCGAGCTTGGAGACGGTGTCGAGCAGCACGTCCATGTCGAACTTGCGGTTGACCGGCATGATCTGGTTGCGCACCCCGTCGTCGGGGGCGTTGAGCGAGATCGCGAGGTTGACCCCGGTCTCGGCGAGGAAGGGCTCGATCCGGTCGGCGAGGCCCACCGTGCTGACCGTGATCCGCCGCGGGGGGAAGCCGATCCCCTGCTCGTCGGTCAGGATCCGGCAGGCCGCGGCGGTGCCTGCGTGGTTGTGCAGCGGCTCGCCCATGCCCATGAACACGAGGTTCGTCAGCGCGCGCTCGACCTTGCCGGCCTGCCCGCGCCCCTTGAGCTGGATCGTGCGCCCCTCGCCGCGCTCCTCGAGCACGCGCTCGGCGATCAAGACCTGCTCCACGATCTCCCAGGGCTCGAGGTGCCGGATCAGGCCCATGGTCGCGGTGCGGCAGAAGGTGCAGGCCATGGCGCAGCCGACCTGGGTCGAGACGCAGAGCGTGCGCCGGTCCTTGTCGGGAATGATCACCGACTCGACCTGCTTGCCGTCGTCGAGCGCGATCAAGAGCTTGGTCGTGCCGTCCTCGGCCACGCGCACGTCGGCCGGCTCGAGGCGCGGAATCCGCGCGCCGGCGAGCTGCTCGCGCAGCGCGAGGGAGAGGTCGGTCATGGCCTCGATCGAGTCGACCCGCCGCCGCCAGATCCAGCGGAACACCTGGTCGCCGCGGAAGGGCTTGTGGCCGAGCTCGGCGAGGGCGTCGCGGAGCTGGGCGCGCTCGAGGTTCTTGAGGTTCAGCGGGGTCGTCACGCCCTCAGGCTACCCGCAATCCCCGCCCGCACGGTGGGGGAAACCCGGAGCGCGTCGCGCTGCGGCTGGGCCGTCGCCGAAGTCGAGGGGAAGAGGCTGTCGCGAGGTGACCGCGGCTCAGCCACGAGGATTCAACGCTGAGGCGCGGAGGGCGTAGAGCGTGCGCGTTTCAAGGGTCTCGTGAAGCCCGCATGGAGCGCGAGGGCTGCGCTCCCGAGCGACAGCCTCTCGAGGCCGAGGCGCGTGCCAGCTACTGCGGATACGGCAGCGGGTTCGCCCGCGGGACCACCGTGCCCAGGTCGGTGTAGACCTTGAGCCGGGAGTGGGTCTTGGCCGTGGTCCAGAGCTCGGGGGAGCCGCCGAACTTGCCGTACTCGCCCTTTTGCTTGGGGCCGCTGGGGGACGCCGCGATCTGGATCCCGATCAAGGGGATCCGGTAGTCGTCGTGGCCCCAGGCGCCGTCGTACTGGCTCCAGTCGGTGAGCGTGCTCCCGGCCCGCTGCATGGCGAAGAACTCGGGGGGCGAGAACTCGTCGGGGGCGCGGGCGGGCTCCTCGAGGTCGAACAGGGGCACCGTCCAGCCGTCGATCCAGACGCCGTTGCCGCGGAAGAAGTCGGTGTAGTCGGCGACCCAGGCGGGGTAGTTCGCGTCTTTCCATTCGCCGGCCTGGGGGAAGGCCGCGTGCTTGCCGTTGGTGACGTAGACCACCACGTGCGTCCCCAGGGGGTCGTCCTGGCCCTGGGCGTTCACGGTCTCGAGCTCGGGGCGCTCGGCGAGGAAGAGCTTGCCGTGGCCGCTGAAGACCCCGTGCACGACCTCGCCGCCCTGGTAGACCCCGCCCGCGCCGAAGCTCAGGCGCGCGCGCACGTGCACGCGCTCCCAGTCGCCGCGGTGCCCGAAGCGGTCGTTGTTGCCGCCGGTGGGGATCACGCTCAAGACCGTCGCTTCGGCGCGGTCGTGGGCGTAGAACACGTAGAACTCGCAGTAAACCTCGAGGGTCCCCGCGAGTTGGACGTCGAGCTGGCGGGTCGCGTCGTCGGGGTAGACGTGAATGTAGAGCGGCGCGGTCCCGGGCTGATCTCCGGCGATGAACCTGGGGTAGGGCTCGAGGCGCTGCGCTCCGAAGCTGGCCTGGTCGGTGATCGACTGCACCGCGAGCAGCGCCGGGGTGGCCTGGGTCGA
>JAGQRJ010000641.1 GCA_020425635.1 Planctomycetota bacterium
GTCGTTGATCCGCTTGAAGTCGTCGAGGTCGATCAGCAGGAGCGAGAGGGGCGAGCCTGCGCTCGCGGCCTGGGCGAGCTCGTCGCGCAGGATCTGCTCGGTCTGAGCGCGGTTGATCAGGGTCGTGTACCTAGCCACCTCGCTGAGCGAGGCCTTGCCCAGGGCGCTCTGGTGCCGACCCCCAGAGCCGCGCGACACCGAGCGCGCGCTGAGCCGGGTGCTCGCGCACCTCCTCGCAGGAACGACGGTCGTGCAACTCGCGAAGGCCGGCCAGCTGAGTCGGTTGAGGAGCCTGGCGCAGCGAGCGAGGGCGCGGTCTCTCCACGTCCTCTCGCTGCCACCTCCGCTCCCGGGTGAGGGGTCCGCGAAGACGGACGAGCCCGAGGCTCCCGGCCCGGGGTCTCCGCGACGCGTCTGCGTCCACCGCAGCGAGTCGCTGAGGACCCAACGCGAGAAGGTGTTGGCCGCTTGGAATCACCCTGGGGACGCGCCTTGAGGTCGGGCTAGGCCAGCGCCGAACGGACCCAGGTCTCGAGCTCCGGGCGGGGCATGGCACCGCTGCGCTGGGCGAAGAGCGCGCCGCCGCGGTAGAGGGCGAAGGCTGGGATCCCCCGCGCGCCGAGCTGGGCCATGGTGCGCGGGTGCTGGTCGGTGTCGATCTTGACCGTGATCAGGCGGCCGGCGTGAGCGCGGGCGACCTGGTCGACGATCGGGGCCACCATGCGGCAGGGGCCGCACCAGGGCGCCCAGAGGTCGACGAGCACGGGGACCGGGCTCGACCTGACCAGGCGCTCGAGCTCGGCGTCGTCGAGGTCGAGGGGCGCGCCCGAGGTGTCGAGGGGCGTGCTGCAGCGCCCGCACTTGGGCCCGTGGGCCAGGCGCCCGGGGTCGAGGCGGTTGACGCCCCCGCAGCCCGGGCAGCGAAACGCGAGCTTGGTTTGGGTCTGGGCCACTGGGTTCCTCCTCTACTGGTACACGACGACGCCGGCGGACCTCGGACGCAACGCGTCGGGAGCTCGGCCGGCGAAATCTCGTTCAGGGCGGGGGGGCAGGCGGAAGGCCCGCCCCCCGTGTGGGTCCTAGCTCTTCACCTCGAAGTCGGCGTCGATCACGTCCTCCTCCTTGGCGTCCGCGGACTCGGCCTGGCCGCCGGGGGCGCCGGCGCCGCCGGTGGCCTCCGCGCCCTGCTGGGCGTAGAGCTGCTCGAAGAGCTTGTGGCTGACCTGGGTGAAGGTCTGCATGGCGGCTTCGATCTTGGCCTTGTCCTCGCCCTTGGCGGCGTCTTCGACCTTCTTCAGCTCCTCTTCGAGCTTGGCCTTGTCCTCCGCCGAGAGCTTGTCTTCGCCGAGGTCGGCGACCTGGCGGCGAGTCTGCGCCACCAGCGAGTCGGCCTGGTTCTTGGTCTGGATCAGCTCGGCCCGCGCCTCGTCGTCCTTGGCGTGCGCCTCGGCGTCGGCCTTCATCTTCTCGATATCGTCCTTGCTGAGGCCCGAGCTCGACTCGATTTGGATCTTCTGCTCCTTGCCGGTCGCGGTGTCCTTGGCGGTGACGTTCAGGATTCCGTTGGCGTTGATGTCGAAGGTGACCTCGATCTTGGGCACGCCCGCGGGGGCCGGGGGGATCCCGTCGAGGCGGAACACGCCCAGCAGCCGGTTGTCGTTGGCCATCTTGCGCTCACCCTGGAAGACGCGCACGTCGACGGCGGGCTGGCTGTCGGCCGCGGTGGAGTAGATCTCCTTCTTCTGGGTCGGGATCGTGGTGTTGCGCGGGATCATGACGGTCATGATCTCGCCCTTGGTCTCGATCCCGAGGCTGAGCGGGGTCACGTCGAGCAGGAGCATGTCGCCCTTGTCGCCCGAGAGCACCGCGCCCTGGATCGCCGCGCCCATGGCCACGACCTCGTCCGGGTTCACACCCTTGTGCGGGTCCTTGCCGAAGATCTCGCGCACCAGCTCGTGGCAGGCCGGGATTCGAGTCGAGCCACCGACGAACACGATCTCGTTGATGTCGCTCGGCTTGAGCTTCGCGTCGCGCAGGGCCTGCTCGATCGGGCCGCGGGTGCGCTCGATCAGGGGCTTGGTCAGCGACTCGAACTTGGCCCGGGTGATCTCGACCTCGAGGTGCTGCGGGGTGCCGTCGAGCACGGTGATGTAGGCCAGGCTCAGGCGGCTGGACTGGGCCTGCGAGAGCTCGATCTTGGCGCGCTCGCACGCCTCCTTCAGCCGCTGCAGCGCCATCTTGTCCTTGAGCAGGTCGACGCCCTTGTCCTTCTTGAACTCGTCGGCGACGTACTGGATCAGGACCTGGTCGAAGTCGTCACCGCCGAGGTGCGTGTCGCCCGAGGTCGCCTTGACCTCGACCACGCCCTCGCCGATCTCGAGGATCGACACGTCGAAGGTGCCGCCGCCCAGGTCGTAGACCAGGATCTTCTCGTCGACCTTCTTGTCGAGCCCGTAGGCCAGCGCGGCCGCGGTCGGCTCGTTGATGATCCGGCGCACGTTGAGCCCGGCGATCTCGCCCGCGTCCTTGGTCGCCTGGCGCTGACTGTCGTTGAAGTAGGCCGGGACGGTGATCACCGCGTCGGTGACCGGCTCGCCGAGGTACTCCTCCGCGTAGCTCTTGAGGTACTGCAGCGTCATGGCCGAGATCTCGGGCGCGCTGTAGCTCTTGTCGCCGACCTTGACCTTGCAGATGTCCGTGCCCTCGACCTCGTAGGGCACGTACTTCAGCTCGTCCTCGACCTCGTTGCGCCGGCGGCCCATGAAGCGCTTGATCGAGCTGATCGTGCGGGTGGGGTTGGTGACGGCCTGGTTCTTGGCGCGCTGGCCGACCAGGCGCTCGCCCTTGTCGGTGAAGGCGACGACCGAGGGCGTCGTGCGCAGCCCGGTGGGGTTGGCGATGACGGTCGGCTCGTTGCCTTCCATGACGGACACCACCGAGTTGGTGGTTCCCAAGTCGATTCCTACGATCTTGCCCATGGTGGTTGCCTCGTTGTGGAGGGGAGCCCGTCTCCGAACCCCCGTGTTTTGAAAGTGTTCGCTCAGGACACAGCAACTCGAGGGCCAGACCCCTGAGCGTGGTGAAGAAGGGGTTTACGGCGGGCGCTTGCGCCCATATGGCAGAGCGGAGCCCGGCCAATGCCACGCTGGCACTCGGGGCGTCGGCCTAAGTCTAGGGGCTGCCGTGGGCTAGGTTGGCAGGAGGGGAACGAAGGCCCCGGCCACCAGCACGTAGATGAGGATCCCCGCGATGTCCACCAGGCAGGCGACCAGGGGCGCGCTGGTGATCGCGGGGTCGATCCCGATCCGCTGCAGCAGCAGCGGCAGCAGGCTGCCGAGGAGCGAGCCCACGGTCACGATCGCGATCAGGGTGACGGAGACCGTGAGCGCGATCCGCTGCCAGTCGTCGAGCCCCCACAGGATCGAGACCCCGATCCCGTACGAGCCGAGCAGCGTGCCGAGGATCAGCCCGGAGGCCATTTCGCGCCGCGCGATTCGCCAGGCGTCGGTCACCTTGACCTCGCCCACCGCGAGCCCACGGATCACGAGGGTCGCCGACTGCGAGCCCGAGTTGCCGCCCGAGGCGATGATCAAGGGGAGGAAGAAGATCAGCGCCACGGCGCGCTGCAGGGTCGCTTCGAACTCGCGCAGGATCGTCCCCGCGAACAACCCCGCCACGAACAGCACCGAGAGCCACACCGCGCGCTTGCGGATCATGGTCATGAGCGCGGTGGCGAGGTAGGGGTCGTCGAGGGGCTCGAGGCCGCCCATGAGCTGGGCGTCTTCGTTGGCCTCTTCGATCGCGACGTCGAGGGCGTCGTCGTGGGTCACGATGCCGAGCATGCGGCCCCGGGCGTCGATCACGGGCATGGCCACGAAGTCGTAGCGCCCGAGCAGCTTCACCACGCGCTCCTGATCCATGTCGACCGAGATGCTGATCGGGTCCTTGATCATGATCTCGTGGATCAGGGCCTGGGGCGGGCTGAGGATCAGCTGGCGCATGGTGACCACGCCCCGCAGCCACTTGCGGGCGTCGACCACGTAGAGCGCGTAGATCGTCTCCTGCTGCTCGCCCTCGGCGCGCACGCGCTCGATGGCCTCGGAGACCGTCATGTCGGGGTCCAACACGACGTAGGCCGAGGTCATGATCCCGCCGGCCGTGTCCTCCTCGTAGGTCGTGAGCAGGTCGACGTCCTCGCGCTCCTCCTCGGGGAGCAGGCGCAGGAGCGAGTTGCGGATCGCCTCCGGCAGGTTGGTCACGAAGTCGGCGCGGTCGTCGTGCGACATGTTGACGACGATCGGAGCCAGGGCCTCGGCGCCAGCCACCTCCGCGATCCGCTGGCGCTTGGGCGACTCGAGCAGCTCGAAGGCGGCGGTGCGCTGGGGCTCCTCCAGCCCCAGCAAGAGCGTCGCCGCCTGCTCGTCCTCGAGGAGCTCCATGACGTCGGCCAGGTCGGCGGCGTGGAACTTCTCGAAGGCCCGGGCCACGTCCGCGGGGGAGCCCTCGCGCAGGAGCTCCTCGACGTCCGGCAGGACCAGACGGACGAGGGCGCTCACAGGCCGTATTTCTCGATCTTGCGGTAGAGCGTGCGCTCACCGATCTCGAGCATGTCGGCGGCCTGCTTGCGGTTGCCCCCGACCAGCTCGAGGGTCGCCGCGATCGCGTCGCGCTCGATGTCCTCCATGGAGCGCCCGGCGAGGGAGGCGCCGGCGGCTTCGGGCTCGGGGAGCTCGGCCCCGCGGACCTCGCGGGGGACGTCGCGCAAGCTGAGCCGCGGAGAGTCGGCGAGCACGACCATGTGCTGGACCTTGTTGCGCAGGCCGCGAATGTTGCCCGGCCAATCGAAGCGCTGGAGCGCAGCCAGGGCCTCGGGGGTGACCCCTTCGTAGGGCTTGCCGTAGCGGGTGGCGAACTCCTTGGCGAAGCGGTCGACCAGCAGCGGAATGTCCGCGCGGCGCTCGCGGAGCGGGGGCAGCGAGACGGTGATCACGTTGAGCCGATGCCAGAGCTCTTCGCGGAACCGCTTGTCGCGGATCATGCCCTCGATGTCCTGGTTCGTCGCCGCGATCACGCGGAAGTCCGAGCGCACGCTCTTGTTCGAGCCGACGGGCTCGAAGGTCTGCGTCTCGAGCACGCGCAGGAGCTTGGTCTGGGTCTCGAGGGGAATGTCTCCCAGCTCGTCGAGGAACAGCGTGCCGCCGTTGGCTTGCTCGAGCTTGCCCTCGCGGTCGGAGTGCGCCCCGGTGAACGCGCCCTTCTTGTGCCCGAAGAGCTCGCTCTCCACGAGGCCGGCGGGGGTCGAGAGCAGGTGCAGGGCGACGAAGTTGCCGCGGGCGCGCTTGCTGTTCTCATGGATCGCGCGCGCGACCAGCTCCTTGCCGGTGCCCGTCTCGCCGAGGATCATCACCGGGGCGTCGGTGGGTGCCGCGCGGCGCAGGGTCTGCATGACCTCTTGCATGCGCGGGGTCGTGCCCACGATCCCCTCGAACTGCACCTCGGCGGGCAGCTGCCGCCGGCGGTCCTCGCTGAGCTGCGCCTCCCGCGAGGCGTAGATCGCGCGGGCGACGTGCTCGAGCAGGTCGCCCTCGCTGAGGGGGTCGCTGAGGTAGGAGTGCGCGCCGGCGGCCATGGCCTGGGTCACGAGCACCACGTCTTCGGGGCCGACCAGCACCACCTCGAGGCCCTGAGGGGCGGCCTGGGCGGCGACCAGCATGCGCTCGCTCGAGAGCGCGTCGGCGGCCACCACGTCGACGTCCAGGCGCGCGTCGAGCGTCTCCAGCGCCTCCTGGGGGTCGGTCAGGCTGAGCACCTGGTAGCCGGCCTCGTCGAGCCAGGCCGCGTGCTCCCTACGCAGCGAGCTCCCGAGCAGGACCAGGACGGTCCCTCGGCTCTGTTCCACGCGCACTGGCTGCAGCTCGGTCACAGGTAGGCTCCGCGAGGGTCACTGCGCGCAAGTGTAACGCGTGGCGCGGCGGGGAGGAAAGGGTGGCCGCAGGCCCCGGCTAGTCCTTGAGCAAGCGATAGAGCGCCGTGGAGCGGCCCGGGAGCTTGGCGTTGAGGATCTGCAGCTCCATGCCGACCGCGTCTTCGCCCTGGGCGAAGGCGGCGCGGATCGCGCGCCGGGCCTCGTCGCGCTGGCCGAGCTCCAGGCACGCGACCCCGAGCCAAAAGCTGGCTCTCAGGTCGTCGCCGAGCTGCAGGCGGCGACGAGCGCACTCGGCGGCGGCGGCGAAGTCCTCCAGCTCGCACAGCAGGCGCGCGCGGTAGAGCAGCACCTGGTCGGGCGGGTTGGGCTCGGAGAGCCGCACCACCCGAGCGTAGAGCTCGGCCGCTTCGAGGTTGCCCTCGCTCGTGTCGCGGTGGCGGTTGCGCAGGACGAAGGCGAGGAGGGTCAAGGCCTCGGTGTCGTCGGGGTGTCCGGTCACCGCTTCGCGCAGCAGGCGCTCGGCCTCGTCGTAGCGTCGGCTCGAGTTGCAGAACGAACCGAGCAGCACCCGGCGCGCGTGCTCGGCCTCGCCCCAGGGCGCGGCCGCCTCGAGCGCGGCGTAGGCTTGCGCTACGACGCTCGCCCCGGCGCCCCCCACGGTCATGAGCTGCGCGTTGGCCACCGGGCCCCAGTTCGCGTCTCGCTGCAGCCCCTCGAGGAGGGCGACGAGGCGCTCGCCCTCGAGCCGGGTCAGCGGGCGGCCGGCGGGCAGGAGCAGGGCCTGGGCTTCGAACCAGCGGGCGGCGGCGCCGAGGGGCGAGTCGCGGTCGAGGGCCGGGCCCGAGGAGGCCTCGCGCAGGGCCGCGTCACGTTGGCGTCGCCGCACGAGCAGCGCCAGGCGCTCGAGGTGCAGCTGGCTGCGGTCGGCGTCTGGGGCGTCCTGGGCCGCGGCGAAGGCGGCGAGCACGGGGGCGAGGTCAGCGCCCCCGTGAGCGAGCTCCAGGGCTCGTCGGTGCAGGGCCTCCGCGCTGGGCGCGGGCTCGGCGGGCGTCGGCTCCGGCGCGGCCAGGGGCGCCTCCGCGATCGCGGTGGGCGCGGGCCGGGCGTCACCGGCGAGCAGCCAGGCGGCGTAGGCCGACGTCAGGAGCGCGGGGACCGCGATCGCGGCGAGGACGCCGAGCACCCTGCGGGGGCTCTTGGGCGCCTGGGGGTCGGGCTGGCCAAGGCAGTGCCGGAGCGCGGCGGCGAGCTCCGCCCCGTCGGCGTAGCGCTCGGCGGGGTCGAGGGCCAGCGCCTTGAGGCACACCGCCTCGAGGTCGGCGGGGAGCTCCACGTAGTCCGACGGGGGGAAGAGCTTGCCCGAGAGCACCTTGGGAGCCAACTCGACCACCGTGCGGCCCTTGAACGGAGGCCGGCCGACCATGCACTCGTAGAGGATCACGCCCAGGGCGTAGACGTCGGCGCGGGCCGTGGCCGGCTTGCCGCCTTCCCACTGCTCGGGGGACATGTAGAGCGGGGTGCCGACCATTTCTCCCGAGAGCGTCAGGCTCGAGGCGAGGTCTGGGGCCCGCGCCAGGCCGAAGTCGGTGATTCGGGGGCCCCCGGGCGCGAGGATCACGTTGGCGGGCTTGAGGTCGCGGTGGACCACCCCGTGGCGGTGCACGTGCCCCGCGGCGTCGGCGAGCTTGACGACGAGGAGCGCCGCCTGGCGCGGGGAGTAGCTGCGCTTGCCGGCCTGCTCCTTGAGGGTCGGGCCAGGGCAGTAGTCCATGGCGTAGTAGTGGATCTGCCCGTAGCGGCCCTTCTCGTAGACGTTGATCAGCCCTGGGTGCTGCAGGCTACGCAGCACCGCGTGCTCGAGCTCGAAGCGCGCGTCGTCGAAGCCGCGGGTGTCCGTGAGCACCTTGAGCGCGCGCTGGGTGCCGTCGCTCTCGCTGCGCGCGAGGAACACCACCCCGTACGAGCCCCGCCCGAGCTCGCGCTCGATCCGGTAGCCCGGGATCGTGGGGCCGAAGGCGCGCGAGGGACCCCGCCGCTTGCGACCGGAGGAGGAGGAGGCGTCGCTGCGCGAGGGGAAGGTGGCCAAGGGCACGCGGCCGACCTAGTGCGCGACCGGGGTGCCGAGGAGGTCGGTGATCTGCGCGAAGCCGGTCTCCAGCCCCTCCGCCGAGCCGGACTCGGCGTTGACCCGCAGCAGGGGCTCGGTGTTGGATTTGCGCGCGTTGAACCAGAAGTTCGGGGTGCGGATCGTGACCCCGTCGAGGCGGCTGACCTCGGCGCCGCTGAAGGCCGCGACCAGCTGCTCGAGGGAGGCGTCCTTGTCGGGGACCTCGAAGTTGCGCTCGCCGCTGCGGAAGGTGCGGCGCAGGGGGGCGATCTGGGCGCTGAACGGCCGACCGTCGGCGCTGACCAGGCCCAGGAGCTTGCCGGTCGCGACCAGCGCGCTGTCCGCGAACCAGTGGTCGCGGAAGTAGTAGTGGCCCGAGTTCTCGCCGGCGAAGGGCGCGTTCTTGGCGCGCATGGTCGCTTTGATGAAGCTGTGGCCGACCCGCTCCTCGACCGGGACCCCGCCGTGGGCCACGATCTCCTCGCGCACGACCTGGCTCGAGCAGAGGTCGTAGACGATCGCGGCGCCGGGCTCCTGGTCGAGCACCGGCCCGGCCATGAAGGCCGTGATCAGGTCGGAGAGCACGACCTCGCCCTGGTCGTCGACGAACACGCAGCGGTCGCCGTCGCCGTCGAAGGCCACGCCGAGGTCGCAGCCGTGCTGCTTCACGGCGGCCTGGAGGTCGACGAGGTTTTGCAGCACCAGCGGGTTGGCGGGGTGGTTGGGGAAGCTGCCGTCGGGCTCGTCGTAGAGCACGACCGCCTCGAGCTCGGGCCAGCGCGCGAGGAGCGCGTTGAGGGTCGGCCCCGCCACGCCGTTGCCGCAGTCGAAGGCGACCTTGAGCCCGCCGACGGGTCCGGCCAGGCGGGTGACGTGGTCGAGGTACTCCTCGAGCACGTTCGTCTCGCTTCCGCTCCCGGGCTTGGCCACGGGCGCGGGTTGGGGACCCTCGACCTTCGCCTGGATCTCGTCGAGCCCGCTCTGGCTCCCGACCGGGATCACCTGCTCGCGGCAGATCTTGAAGCCGTTGTCCGAGGGCGGGTTGTGGGAGGCGGTGACCATGACCCCGCCCGAGAGCCCGCGCTTGCCGACCAGGTAATAGAGCGTGGGGCTCGTGCACATGCCGATGCACAGGGTGTCGACCCCGCCGGCGTGCAGCCCGGCGCGGAGCGCGGCGGCCAGGCCCGGGGAGGACTCGCGCATGTCGTAGCCGACGCCGACGGTGCCCGCGTTGCCGAGGAAGTCGGCGTAGGCTCGGCCGAGGCGCGTGGCGAAGGCCTCGTCGATCTCCCCCGGACACTTTCCGCGCACGTCGTAGGCTTTGAAGATTCCCATCGTTCCTCCTCCTGCCTCTCCCGGGGCCCGCGAATTCTACACGGGCGGGGGGGCTGTCGGGACGCCGATCGGGGAGCTGCCCGTACACGACGCGAGGCGGCGCGTAGGCCGCCTCGGTCGGTCGCTTGGAGCGGGGTCCGCGGCGCTCAGCCGGCGAACATGCCCCAAACGCTCTCGGTGATCCCGGTCAGGGTGCGGCTGGCGTCGCCGATCCAGGCCGGGGAGCTGCCGAGGATCTCGCTGAAGTTGATCCCGAACTGCAGCGAGCAGAACATGATCACCGCGAGCAGGAAGCCGGTCCACACCACGTGGCTCTGCTTCTTCTCGATCTCGAGGGCGCGCATGCGCGACGACTGCGACATGCGGCGAGAGCCCGCTGCGCGCCGACGCGAGGCCGCGCCCGCGGAGACCTCCTCCGACTCGTCGTCGACCTCCGACATGCCGTCGGTCTCCTCCGACTCGCTCATGAGCTCGAAGGCCTCGGTCTCCATGGACTCGTCGGAGCCCACCTCGACCAGCGCGGCGTCGGAGTCGGTCTCGACCAGGCCCATGTCCTCGGAGATCGAGGGGACCTCGACCGTCGGGATCGCGGCCTCGGGGTCGCTGTCTTCACCGTGGGGCGAGACCGAATACTCTTCGGTCGTGTCGAAGATGATCTCCTGCTGGGACCCGGACCGCGCGCCACCCATGATGTCGCCGATGTTGATCACGGTGTCCGAGGTGGAGTCCTCGAGGATCAGCTCGTCCGACGACTCCGCGATCCCCATCTCCTGATCGGAGTCGGTGAGGATGATCGTCGGCTCGGTCTCGCGGCCCTGCTTGAGGTTCATCACGTCGTCGCGCTTGAACTTCATGCTCGAGCCAGCGCGGAAGCCGCGCAGCTCGGCGGTCGAGACCAGCCGCTTGAGTTCCTCTTCGTCGATCTGCAGCTCCTCCAGGACGTCCTGGAAGGTCATGTATTCGACTGCCATGGGCTTCTCCGCGAATGACTCAGCCGGTCGCGCGCGCGCCGGCCGAGCTCTGGTGAAATTCTATACCGGGGAGGGAACGTGTGCTAGCGCTTGGACTTCTTGTCGTCGTCGTTCTTCTCGGTCGCGCGCTTCTGCTCCTGGATCGAGGGCTTCTGCTCGTTGCCCTTCTTGGACCAGGACTCGAAGCGCAGGTCGTAGTCGATGTTCCGCACCGCGCCGAGCTCGAGGCGTCCGCCAGCATACTCGTAGATCGCCAGGCGCTTGCCGCTCTCGGTCGACTCGACCATGAACAGCGTGTCCTTGCCCTGGCCCGAGGTGCCGTTGTTGGTGACCATGAAGATCCCCTGGGCCCCCGAGCCGCCGTCGGCGTAGGCCGCGGGCAGGTAGCTGGTGTTTTGGTTGAGCAGGGCGACTCCGAGGGTCACGATCACGCCCGTCAAGAAGGCGATCACCAGCGAGCTACGGTTCTCCATTTGTATTGACCTCATGGGGTTAGTGAGAAGGCTGAGTATAGGGAGGCGGCCCAGTGCTGTCTACGCCGCGCGCTCCCTTGGGGTTCCGCTTGCTTCGACGATCGAGGCCGCGGGGTCTTCACGTCGGCGCGAACGACGCGATGCGTCATGCGCGGCGTCGGGTCAGTCGACCGGGCGCTCGAGGTCCAAGGCCAGGGTCTCGATCATTTCGCCGGCGTTGAGCAGCTCGTCCTGGAGGGCGGATTTCTCCGCGGTCAGGCGCTCGATCTCGAGCTGTGCTGCTTCCAGCTGGGCGCGGAGGCGCTCGCAGGTCGCCTCGAGGTCGTTGGAGGGTTCGCTCACGCAGCCACGGTAGCTCGCCCGGGGGAGCCGGTCCAGCCCGCCGGGTATACTCCCGCCCATGGACTACCGCCTGCAGCTGGCCCTCCTCGGCGCCTTCGCCTTGAGCGTGTTCACCGTGGTCGCGGCGTTCCTTCGCGGCGAGCGTCGCCGGGCCGAGGCGCGGGGCGTGGCGCCGATCGGCTCGGTCGGTGAGGCCTTGCGGCGGGTGCCCTTTGGCGGCCGGGTCCTGCTCGTGCACCTGCCCCCAGGGCCCGAGGGGGAGGCGGCGGAAGCCGAGACCCGGAGCGACCCCACGGTCTGCGCGGCCCTCGGGGCCCCCGAGCTGCGCTACGTCTTCTTGCGCGCGGCGAACGACGCCGAGGTCGCCGCGCATGTGTTCTCGAAGTACGCGGGGACGCAGCCCGCCGGGGTGTGCGCGGTGCTGCTGAGCGGGAAGAAGGGCGAGAAGCTCGCGGTGGCCAGCGCGGAAGGGCGCCCGCTGGCCGAGTGGCTGCCGGAGCTCCTCCGGAAAGACTGAGAGCCGACAGCATCTTGCCTCGCTGCCGGCTCCCCAACCAGGAATTGCACTCGTCGACGACGTTTAAGGCGGCGTCAAGATCTGATCGACTCTGCTCTACCGCTGAGCTACCCGCACTTGGTGTGTGACTGCCCCGGAGGGCGACGTGCGGGACGGGATTCGAACCCGTCCCCGAGTCGGGGTGACGCCGTCGTTCGATTCGACGAACCTGGGAATGCTCAATCTAGGAGTAAATCTAAGCTTGAGCGGCCTCTCGACGAGCGGTGTCAGTCAGGGGCCCGTGAGCCCCAGGTGTCTGCCAATTCCACCACCCCCAGTCGGTTCTGGGGAGCAGGACTCGAACCTGCAGCGCTGACGCGCTCTCCGATCGGCTCGAAGTTGAAGTTAAGCCTGAGCTTGTCTCCAATCGTTAGAGGTTATCGACTCGCGCGGGGCTGCCCCGAAGGGCGGCCCCGCGCCGCCTACTGAAACAGGAAGTTGAACACGGCCTCGCCCACCTCACGCGGGGTGGCTTCGGTCGCGTTCGCCGTCTCGCGGGCGAACTTGACCGCCTTGTTCAGGCGCTCGATCCGCTCGAGGAGCACGGCCTTCCGCGGCTCAGGCAGCGCGCCCGACTGCTTGACCGTCAGCCAGCTTCCGACGACGACGTCTTCGCTGATCAACTGCGTCTGAGCGGGGTGCTCCTTCGTCGCCTGGTAGAGCACGATCGGGCGCTGGACCTTCTTGGTCTTGGTCGTCAGCGTCGGCGTGGTCTTGTAGAGGTTCGAGCTCTCGTCGAAGACCCAGTCTTCGGCGGGGTCGAGCACGGGGATCTTCGACACGAAGGTCTTCAGGTCCGCGAGCTGCTTCTCGACGAAGAGCAGGTAGGTCGCCGGGACGTTCTTCAGCAGCACCTCTCCGCCGAGGGTCACGTCGGCGCGGGCGTTGCAGTTGGCGAAGTCCTTGGCCGCCGTGACGTCGAACAGCTCGCTCAGCAGGCGGCCGGCCTCACGCAGCATGTCGCTCGCCACGAGCTGAACCTTCTGGCTCTCCGGCGGGAAGTCGTCGCCGTTCTCGTCGCGCTTCTGGTAGGTCTTGCTGAAGCCACTGAGCATGCTCGGCTTCTGCAAGGCGTTGTGCATTCGGGTGATCTCGCCGAAGATTCGGCTCTTGGTGCTCTTCTCGATCGCCAGGATCTGGTTGAGCTTGGTGTTCGCGGTGGTCATGGGGACCTCCTGTTCTGCGTCTCTACGCGTCGTGCGTGTTCTCTGTGGTGTTCGCCCTTCTGAAGCGCGCGCCGCGTTTGGCTGTCACCGGAGGTCGATTTCGTGAGGAAGACCACGCGCCTGCTGCGGCAAGAGGTCGAGAGCATCGTCGAGCTCGAGACGCACCTCGCGCGCAAGGGGACCCTCGCCGGCGCGGTGATCCAGGGCCTCGACGTCTCCCACGTCCCGAGCCTCTACGAGGCCGACCTCACGGGGACCGTGTTCCTCGGCTGCACCTTCCGCGATCTGGCTCAGGAGCGCGAGTTCAGCGACCGCGGGGCCGCCGTGTTCCCCGCGCTCTCGGGCTTGCCCTACAAGGTCTACCGCAAGCGGCTCTACACCGTCGACGAGCTGCTCGAGGGCTACGCCGAGGGGGGTTACCGCGGGACCCTCGACTTCGCGATCTACACCCACTACGACCGCGCTCGCCGCGTGCCCTCCGGGCCGGACCCGCGCGAGAGCCTGGCCCAGCACCTCCACGACTACGGGATCGACGACGCGCTCGCCGAGCTGCTCGAGAAGCGCTCGGGCAACGGCGTGGTCGGGATCATGGGCGGACACAGCACCGGACGCGGCGACCCCTATTACGCCAAGGTCGCGCGGCTCGCGTGGGAGCTCACCCGCGCGGGCTACCTGATCGCCAGCGGCGGCGGGCCGGGGATCATGGAGGCGGCGAACCTCGGGGCCTGGCTCGCGCCCTACGCCGACCCGGCGGTGATCGACGCCGCCCTCGAGGTCCTGCGACCCGCCGACCGCTTCTCAGGCGGCCACGCAGAGGGGACCCCCGAGTATCTGGCCGCGATCCAGCGCTTCTTCGCCTGCGCCCAGCAGGTGGTGGCCCGCTTCGCGCAGCCCGGCGACGCCGACCGCAAGCGCTTCGGCCGCGCCCCGCGCGGCGGGCCAGGCGCGAGCCTCGCGATCCCGACCTGGTTCTACGGTCACGAGCCAACCAACCTGTTCGGCAGCTGGGTCGCGAAGTACTTCTCCAACAGCCTGCGCGAAGACGGCTTGCTCGCGATCGCGACCGCCGGGGTGGTCTACGCGCCGGGGAGCGCGGGGACCCTGCAAGAGCTGTTCGTGGACCTCGCCCAGAACCACTACGGGACCTTTCGCCTGCGCAGCCCCATGGTCTTCCTCGGACGGGAGACCTACGGCACCCTCCTCGAGTGGGTTCGGGGCTTCGTGGAGCGAACCGGCAAGCAGACCGTCTACGGCGACTTGATCGCCCTCGTCGAAGAGCCGCTCGAGGCCGCCGCGTTCATTCGCGCAAACCCGCCGCGACCCGCGCCCGCCGGCACACCGCTCTACGAGCTCTGAGCGGACGTCAACCAATAGACAACGGCGGGTCGCACCGCACGCCCCGCCCTTGCCTGAGTTGGAGAGAGAGAAAGAAGGTTTGACCAAGACGTGTCGTCCCAGCCGCTGAACCCTCTTGCATGCTGCGTGCCGCGGCGTCTCCGTCTCCGATCGCAGAGGTTATGCCGACCGCCTCACCCGCGGCCTGAAAGGTGGACGAGACGTGGCTGAATCTGACGGAAATCCGGAGCGAATCACGGTCCGCGAGCGCGAGGCCGGGCTGCGGATCGAGAAGCTCCTCAGCAAGCATTGGCCTGACCGCCACTGGAGTTACGTTCAGAAGGTGCTCCGCCAGAGCCGGGTCGTGTGCGACGGGATCCCGCTCCAGCGGGGGCAGGCGGTGTGGGCTGGGCAGCGGCTCGAGGTCCTCCCAGCGCCGAGCGCCGCGGCGCCGCTGCCCAACCGCAAGCTGCACGTGGAGGTCCTGCACGAGGACGAGCACTTGGCCGTGGTGTTCAAGCCCTGCGGGCGCGCGGTGCACCCCGGCCCGGGCCACGGGAGCGACACCTTGCTCAACGGGCTGATCGCCCGCTTCCCCGAGCTGCTCGAGCTGGGGGAGGAGCGGAGCTACGGCCTCGTGCACCGCCTCGACCTCGAGACCTCGGGCCCGCTGGCGGTCGCCCGGACCGTCGCGGGCTACGACGGCCTGATCGCGGCGTTCCGCGAGCGGCGCGTCGAGAAGCGGTATTGGGCGCTGGTCGAGGGCCGGCTCCCGGGCGAGGGCACCGTGACCACGCCCGTGGGCGGCAAGGACGCCGAGACCCGCTACCGCGTGCTCGAGCGCGCGGGCTCCTGCGCCACCGTCGAGGCGCACCCGATCACCGGACGAACCCACCAGCTGCGGATCCACTTCGCGGAGCTCGGGGCCCCGGTGCTCGGCGACGCGCGCCACGGCGCCGGGCTCGACGACACGACCAAGCGCCTCGGGGTCTCGCGCCTGGCCCTGCACTGCGAGCGCCTGGCCTTCGCGCACCCGCTGAGCGGCGAGGCGATCGAGGTCCTGCGGCCGGTGCCCAAGCTCCTGCGCCGGGCCTGGGCGCGCGCCCAGGCGTCGCAGGGGAGCTGACGCTCGACGCGGCGATCTTTCGCTGAACGGATCGCGGCGCCTGGCTATCCTCGCCCCAAGGGGGGCACGTGGCGGAGCTTCAGTTCTACGGGGCGGTGCGTTCGGTGACCGGGTCCATGCACGCGATCCGGCGTGGCGACAGCGAGGTCTTGCTCGAGTGCGGCCTCTACCAGGGCAAGCGCAAGGACACGCTCAAGCGCAACCGGCACCTGCCCTTCGACCCCGGCAAGCTCACCGCCTGCACCCTCTCCCACGCGCACATCGACCACTCGGGGAACCTGCCGAACCTGGTCAAGAACGGCTACAAGGGCCCGGTCTACGCGACCTCGGCCACCTGCGACCTGGGTCGAGCCTTGCTCAAGGACTCGGCCTACATCCAGCAGAAGGACGCCGAATACTGGAACCGTAAGAACAAGGACAAGGCCCCGATCGAGCCGATCTACACCGAGCAGGACGCGCGCGAGGCGCTGACTCGCTTCTCGGTCGTCGACTACCACCGCCGGTTCGAGGTCGCCCCGGGGATCCACGCCACCTTCTTCGACGCGGGGCACATCCTCGGCAGCGCAGCCACCCTCTACGAGATCGAGGAGCACGGGCGCACGATCCGGATCGGGTTCACCGGCGACCTGGGACGGCCCAACCACCCGATCCTGCGCGACCCCCAGCGCATGCCGCGCATGGACTACCTGATCACCGAGAGCACCTACGGCAACCGGCTCCACGAGGCGGTCTCGAGCATGAAGGATCGGCTGCGGGAGGTGGTGCAGCGCACCGCCGATCGCGGGGGCCGGATCGTGATCCCGGCGTTCTCGGTGGGGCGCACCCAGAACCTCGTCTACTACCTGGCCGAGCTGTTCCACGAGGGCGCCCTGGACCCGCTCCCGGTCTACGTCGACAGCCCGCTCGCGATCAACGCCAGCAAGGCCTACCGCGACCACGCCGAGTGCTACGACGCCGAGACCGAGGCGTTGATGGCCGACGGCGGCAAGCCCTTCGGCTTCGACCTCCTGACCTACACCCGCTCGGTGGAGGAGTCGAAGGAGATCAACGCGAGCAAGCACCCCTGCGTGATCATCTCCGCCTCGGGCATGTGCGAGGGCGGGCGGATCCTGCACCACCTCAAGCACAGCGTGAGCGACCCCAAGAACACGATCCTGATCGTGGGCTACCAGGCCGTCGACACCCTCGGGCGGCGGATCGTCGACGAGGTCCCCAAGCTCAAGATCTACGGCAAGAGCTACCCCCTGCGGGCCGAGGTCCAGCGCATGAACGGCTTCAGCGCCCACGCCGACCGCGACGAAATGGCGAGCTACGTGAAGAACATTCCCGGACTCAAGAAGGTGTTCGTGGTCCACGGCGAGGAGGCCTCCTCGCTCGCGTTCCAGGCCTACCTCGAGAAGCTCGGCCTCAGCGCCTACGTCCCTCAGCCCCTGGAGTGCGTCGAGCTCTGAGCCTGGGAGGGTGCGCGGCGACTACTTGATCCGCAGGGACTCGCGGGAGACGCGGACCGAGCTCCCGCGGCCCTTGAGCCGGGGCAGGCGGATCTCGAAGGTCGCGCCCTGGCCGGGGCCCTTGCTCTCGGCGTGAATCAGGCCCTCGTGGCGCTCGAGGGTGCCGTAGACCAGGGAGAGCCCGAGGCCCGTGCCTTCGCCCTCCTTGGCGGTGGTGAAGAACGGCTCGAAGATCTTCTCCAGGTCGGCGGGGGCGATCCCGACGCCCGTGTCCTTGACCCGGACCACGACCTCGTCCTTCTCGCCGCGGGCGCTGACCTCGACGTGGCTGCCGCGGCTGTTGCGCACGGCCTTGAGCGCGTTGAACAGGAGGTTGAGCAGGGCCTCCTTGAGCGCGTCTTCGTCGCCGCGCACGTAGAGCGGGAGCGGGCCGTCGGGGCCCTCGCGCAGGTCGAGCTGGACCGGGTGCTCCTTGGCCAGGGGGTCGAGGCGGGCCAGCGAGACCGCGTCGGCGACGACCGGGGCCAGGTCGAGGGGCAGGAGCTTGGTCGGCTTGTTGCGCGAGAAGTCGAGCAGGCGACGCACCAGGCGCTTGAGCCGGTAGGCCTCGCTCTCGATCGTCTCCAGGTAGTCGGGGAAGTCCTCGAAGGCCTCGACCTGCTTCAGCTCCGGGTCCTGCGCCCGGTCGCGCAGGCCCTCGGCGGCGCCCGCGATCACCGTCAACGGGCTCGGGACCTCGTGGGCGACGCCGGTCGCGAGGCGCCCGATCGCGGCCAGCCGGCGCTCGCGCTCGAGGTCTTCCTCGCGCCGGCGCAGCTCGTCGGTGCGCTTGCGGACCTCGGCCTCCAGCCCGCCGTAGACCTGCTTGAGGCGGAGGGTCATGTCGTTGAAGGCGCGGGAGAGCTGGGCCAGCTCGTCGTTGCCGCGCACCGAGACCGAGACGTCGAGGTTCCCGTGCCCGACCTCGCGCGCAGCACGCAGCAGGCGCACGATCGGCTGCGCGGTCACCCGCGCGAGCACGATCGCGCTGACCAGGGTCAGGATCACCGCGAGGCTCAGGCCGCCGAAGGTCACCCAGCGGTTGAGCAGCTCGGCCCGGCGCACGACGCGCTTGATCGCGAGCCGCGCCTCCTTGCCCACGGGCTCGATCACGCCCTCGTCCTGGAGCAGCGACAGCCGCTCGTAGGTGTCCTTGGCGGCGTTGCGCGAGGAGAGCACCTGCTCGGGGGGGCGCTCCTCCTTGAGCGCCTGGGCGTAGGCCCGCCCCGCCTGACGATAGCTGGTCACCACGGCCGCGACGCGCTCGATCGCGGCCCGCGAGCGCTCGGTGCTGGTCAGCTTGCCCAGGCTCGTGCAGAGGATCAGGATCCGGTCGGCGGTGTCGGTCAGCCGGCGCGACCACGACCCCCCCGGGCCCCGCGCCACCGCCGACTCGGCGAGCTCCCGGTAGCCTGGCAAGCGCGCGAGCTCGGTCTTGACCTGGGCGCAGAGGTCGTCGGTCTGGGTGTAGCGCTGCAGGCGGTCGACGTCGGTCCCGACCTGTCCCAGGCCGTACGCCGCGACCAGCCCCTCGAGGAGCAAGAACCCGCCCGAGGCGAGGAACAGGAACAGGAGCTTGGTGCGGAGCCTCACGTCGTGGGCATCCTACGCGAAGCACACGACGGGCTCCCACAGAATCCGCTGGACGCCGAGACCGAGACCGAGACCGAGGCGTTCGACACCCCCCGTAGGGGCCGAGCTTGCCTCGGCCCGGACCCCGAGACACCCGCGTCGCCTGGCCTGCCAGGGGCGCCCCCCGTTTCGGCGCCCCCGTAGGGGCCGAGCTTGCCTCGGCCCGGACCCCGAGACA
>JAGQRJ010000642.1 GCA_020425635.1 Planctomycetota bacterium
CAGCAGCTGAAAGGGGCCGCCCGGGCCAACGCCAAGCTCCTCGTGCGCTCGCGAGACCTGACCCGGGACCTGCTCACCGAGCTGCAGTCGGCGCGGCCGACCTTGAACGCGCAGGCCTGACGCGTGGCCGGGCTCGACGCGTCGATCGGACTCTCCGGCCTCCTCGCCTCCCAGCGCGGCATGGACGTCGTCGGGCACAACATCGCCAACGCCTCGACGCCTGGCTTCACCCGGCAGTCGGTCGAGCTCGTCAGCGCCAACCCGACCTCACACCCCGTCGGGCAAATGGGCAACGGCGTGCGCGTCGCCATGGTGCGCCAGGTGGCCGACGCCTTCCTCGACGGGCGCGTGCGGGTGGCCGAAGGGACCCAGGGCTACGACCACGCCCTGGCCCAGCGCCTGGGCGAGATCGAGGGGGTCCTCGGCGACACCAGCGAGGGGGGGCTCGGCGGGCTGCTCAGCGGCTTCTTCAGCGCCGCCGACGCGCTGGGGGTCACCCCCGACGACCCCTCGACCCGGGTCACCTTCCTCTCGAGCGCGGCGCGCCTGGCCGAGGGCTTCCAGAACACCGCCTCGTTCCTCGAGGCCTCGCGGGCGAGCGTGACCGGCGAGGTCGAAGGCCTGATCGACGAGGTCAACCAGCTCGCGACCCAGGTCGCCGACCTCAACCTCGCGATCCTCAACGTCGAGGGCAGCGGGCAGCAGGCCAACGACCTGCGCGACCAGCGCGGGGTCGCCGCCCGCCGGCTGGCGCGCCTGGTGGGCGCCCAGACCACCGCCCAGAGCAGCGACGGCGCGCTGAAGGTCACGGTGGCCGGACGGATCCTCGTGGCCGGGACACGCCCCCGCGCGCTCGAGGTCCAGCAAGACGCCGCCGGCAACGCGCGGATCCACTTCGCCGGGGTGGCCAGCTCGCTGAGCCTCGACGGCGGCGAGGTCGGCGGGCTGCTCGCCGCCCAACAGGAGACCGCAGGCCTCGTGGGCCAGGTCGACCGCCTCGCGCAGAGCGTGATCCGCGAGGCCAACCGGATCCACGCCACGGGGGTCCCCGGGAGCGGGCCCTACACCACGCTGCAGACGACCCTCGGCGCCCAGGACCTCGACCTCAGCGGCGACCCGGGCGACGACCCGCTGGCCGCCGCCGGGCTCGGGTTCGCCCCCGGGGCGACCACGCTCACGGTCAACGTGACCGACCCCGGCGGAGCGCTGAGCACGACCCAGATCGCGCTCGACCCCGCCGTCGACGGGCTCAACGCCTTGGCCGCCGCGCTGACCGCGCTCCCCGGGCTCAACGCCAGCGTCTCGCCGAGCGGCTTGCTCACGATCAACGCGGCCGCCGGCTTCGCCTTCGACTTCGCCGACCGCGGCGGGGGCGACAGCGACCCGGGCGGGGTGCTCGCCGCCCTCGGGGCGGCGCCGCTGTTCCAGGGCAGCGGCGCCTTCGACATGGCGGTCGCCGCCGGGGCATCTCCCCAGGCCCTGGCCAGCGGCCTTGGCCCGGGGCAGAGCGACGGGCGCAACGCGCTGCGCTTCAGCGGGATCGGACGCGCCGAGTTCGCCGAGCTGGAGGGCGAGAGCGCCCAGGGCTTCCTCGCCGTGATCGTGAGCCAGGCCGGGCAGGCGACCAAGGTCGCCGAAGACCGCTCCCAGGCCAGCGCGCGCGTGCTCGAGCAGCTCGAGGGCCAGCGCGAGGGGGTGAGCGGTGTGTCCATGGAGGAGGAGGTGGCCAACATGATCCGCTTCCAGCGCGGGTTCGAAGCGGCCTCACGCTACCTCTCCGTGCTCAACGGGCTCTCCGACGAGCTCATGCGAATGATCGGCTAGCCATGCGAATCACCGAACAGCTCCGGATCAACCGCAGCCTCAGCGACCTGACCGGCGCTCAGCGCACCAGCGCCAAGGCCGAGGAGCAGGTCGCGTCGGGCAAGCGGATCAACCGCCCCTCCGACGACCCCTTCGGCGCGGGGCGCGCGATCCGCCTGCGCGCCGAGCTGGCCTCGATCACCGAGGCCTCGGAGAACGTGGGGATCGTGCGCGGCGAGCTCGACGTGGCCGACGACGCCCTGCAGAGCCTCTCCGAGCTCCTCGCGCGCGCGCGCGAGATCGCCGTCCAGGGCGCCAACGGGATCAACACGCCGAGCGACATGACGTCCCTCGAGGAGGAGGCCGAGGGGCTCATGCGCCGCGCGCTGTCCTTGGTCAACGTCGAGGCCGGCGGGCGTTACCTGTTCGCGGGCACCGACTCGGGCGCACCGCCCTTCGAGCTCGAGGACGTGGGCGGGGTGATCACACCGCGCTACCACGGCGACACCCAGGAGCGCGTGTTCGGCCTGCACCTGAGCACCGTCAACGGGCCGCCTCCCGGGCCGGAGCCGTTCGTCAGCGCCGGCGGGCGCACCGGCGCCCTGGACGCCCTCGTCGCGCTCCGTGACGCCCTGGTCGCCAACGACCCCGCCGCCACGCGCGCCTCGATCGACGGGCTCGACGAGGCGATCAACGGGACCACCGAGACCCTGGCTCGAGTGGGCGGACGCCAGGCCGACCTCAGCGCGCTGGAAGACGGCCTCGCCGAGCGCCGGGTGATCCTCGAGCAGGTGCGCAGCTCGATCGAAGACGCCGACCTCTCGCGCGCGATCGTCGACCTCAAGGAGCACCAGGCGACCTACGAGCGCAGCCTGCAGGTCCTGGCTGGCGTCCTGCAGGTCTCGATCCTGGACTTCATAGGGCCCCTCTAGCCCGCACTCCTCACCACTCGCTCCGCTCGTGGATTCGAAGTGCCAGTGTTGTTCAAGACAGTGAGACCCGGCCTGCGGCCGGCTACACGCGGTCGCTTGCGCCTCGCTCGCGGCGGCAGAGCCGCCGACTCGCTCCGGCGCAGCCCGCCCGCTTCGCAGGCGGCTAGCCCACGAGCTCACCACTTCGTGGTGAGCTTTGCGGGCTAGCCCGCGCTCGGCCAGCCGCTTGGGTGGTGCCTCGGGCTAGTACGACTGGAACGCGTCCAGCGACTGGGCGAGCCCGGCCCAGCGGCGCGCCTCCGAGACCGGGGGCGCGGCCTCTTCCTCCGGCGCCTGCTCGAGGGGCGCCTGCTCGAGGGGCGCCTCCTCCTCCGCCCGCGGGTCGCCGCGCTCGGCCGCCGGGGGCGGCTCGAGCGCGGGCCCGGGGTGCCCGTAGAGCGGAGCGAACCCGTTCACCGCGGCCTCGAGCTGGCTCCAGCCGCTGCCGGCGTTGTCCGCGACGAGCTCGGGGGGCTGCCCCGCCGACCCCGCTTGGGCATGGCACGGGCCGAGCTCGGCCACGCAGGCGGTGTGCGCCTGAGCCTGGCAGGTCCCGCAGCGCCAGCCCCCCCGCCCGAGGTCTTCGCGGCACAGCGGGCAGCGCAGCCGGCCGCGTCCTTGGGCGGTCTTCGCGACCGTGGGCGAGGGCAGCAGCCAGCGCGGGCCGTAGAACCCTACGCAGACCACGGCGCCGACGACGGCGGCCGCGGTGATCAGGAGGCCGAGACCCCAGAGCAGGGCGCGCTGCTCTTGCGCGCTGGTGTGGGTCCACACGAGCCGCGCAAACACTCCCACGGGAGCGAGCGGGAAGAACGCCAGGAGCGCGCAGACTTCGAGGACCTCCGCCATGCTGGGCCCGGGGGTGGGGTCGACGTTCGGGGTGGTCTGGGACGTACGCAGCGAGGCCTCCGTCCTCCAGGGAGCAACTCCCGGACCCGGCCCGAGGGGCTCCCAAGTGCCGCGCTGGCGGTCCCGAACCCCAGCCCCTTGGCAACGCCGTGATCACCCTGACGCCCGGGTGGCCGAAACGCTTCCGGCAGGGGCCTCGGCGACGAGCGCGGAGGCCCCCCGCGCCTTACCCTGGCCGCATGCAGATCGGGCCCTATCGCGTGGTCTCCGAGCTCGCCCGCGGCGGCATGGGCGTGGTCTATCGCGCCCAGGGGGCCGACGGCGCGGAGGTGGCGCTCAAGCTCTTGCTCCCCGAGCAGGCGGCCAACGAGCGCGCGCGCACTCGCTTCCGCAAGGAGGCCGAGACCCTCGGGCGCCTGCGCCACCCGAACCTCGTCGCGCACCTCGGCCACGGCACGCACCAGGGCGCGCCCTGGCTCGCGCTCGAGTTCGTCGACGGCGAGACCCTTCAGGCGCGCCTGCGCCAGGGCCCACTCCCGGTGCCCCTGGCGATCTCGATCGCGCGCCAGCTCGCCGAGGCGCTGGCCTACGTGCACCGGGAGGGCCTCGCGCACCGCGACATCAAGCCCGACAACGTGCTCCTCTCGGGCGAGGGCGCGCGGCTGACCGACTTCGGCCTCGTGCTCGACGAGGCCGACGCCCAGCGCTTGACCCGCACCGGGGTGTTCCTCGGGACCCCGGGCTACTGGGCGCCCGAGCAGGCCCGGGGAGACAAGGCCCAGTCGGCCGCGCGCGCCGACCTCTACGGGCTGGGGGCCGTGCTCTACGCCTGCCTCACCGGGCGCGCGCCGATCCAGGCGACCTCGCTCCAGGCGTTCATGGCCAGCGTCGAGTTCCAGCGGGTGTCGCCGCCCCGGGCCGAGCGCCCCGAGGTCCCCGAGTGGCTGAGCGCGCTCTGCATGCGCTGCCTGGCCTTCGACCCCGAGCGCCGGCCCGGCTCGGCGAGCGAGGTCGTCCGCTGCCTGGAGCGCGCGACCGCCGACCTCGACGCCCCGCCCAGGCGGGCGCCCCCGCTGACCCTGGCCCTCGTCGGCGTGGTCGCCGCGCTCGCGCTGACCCTCGGGCTCGTGCTCCGCGGAGACGCGCCTCCGCCCGCGCCCGTCGCGG
>JAGQRJ010000643.1 GCA_020425635.1 Planctomycetota bacterium
CCTCGGAGAGGCCCCCTGAAAAGCGTGCGCCTGCGGCCCGTTGGGGGTGAGACCGAGCAGCTTAGCTGCGAGGTCGAGGGGGCCTCGGAGAGGCCCCCTGAAAACAAGTCGAGGGGGCCTCGGAGAGGCCCCCTGGGAACACACCGAGACCGAGCGCCGGCTCCTACGAGGTGCTGAAGCGGATCCCGGCGGCGGCGAGGCGGGTCAGGCCGGCTTCGCCGAGGGCGGCGACCGGAGAGAGGACCCCCGCGCGCTCGGGGAGCGCGGGGCGCTCGAGGGCGAGGGCGAGGGCCGCGGCGGCGACGAAGTTGCCGGTCTCCACGTAGCCGGGGTCGCGGGTGCCCCACAGCCGTGTGTGGGAATGCTCGCCGCCGCCCGAGCCGAACCAGTCGATCCGGTAGCGGCCCTCGGCGCGGGCCTCCTCCCCGGGGCCGGAGCCCGCGGGGAGGGCGCGGGCGAGGAGCCGTCGCAGGGGGCCGAAGCGGGCTGCGAGGCACAGCGCGCCGAAGCCCGCGACGCCGGCCGCGACCGTGGCCAGGCTGGGGACCTGCACGTGGTGGCCGTAGGCGAAGGCGCGGCCGTAGCCCTCGGCCACGCTCGCGCTGCGGAGCACGATCAAGCCGTCGATCGAGGGCAGGGGGCAGCTCCACCCCGTCAGGCGGGCGACGCGGTGCACGCGCCGGGGCACGAGCCGGCAGGGGCGCCCCTGCTTGGGGAGGAGCGCGTCCATGGCGGCGAGGGAAGCCTTGGGCTCGGCGAGGGCCTCGAGGATCGAGCTCCAGGTGCCCCCGCTGATCCCGCCCTTGGCTTGCAGGTAGCCGCGCACCTCGAGGGGCGCGTCCTGGGGGAGCTCGCGCGCGGTGAGCCAGGCGCCGTAGTCGATCGGCAGGCTCTCGAAGGCGGCGCAGGGGATCAAGCGGACCCCGGCGTCCTTGGCGCGGGCGTCGAGCTGGCCGACCAGCTGGGCGACGAAGGCCGGCTCGCCGGTCGAGTCGACGTAGTCGCAGCCCGCCGCGACGCAGGCCTCGGCCAGGGGGCCCCCGAGCCGGGCGAAGGGGCCGACCGTGGTCGCGACCACACCGCTCTCCGCGCACAGCGCGTCGAGGCTCGGGCGGTCGTCCGAGCTGGCGAGGAGCAGACCCCCAGGGGGGCAGGGCAGCTCGGCCAGGCGCGCGCGGCAGGCCTCGAGCTTGGAGCGCGACCGCCCCGCGATCGCCCAGGCGGTGCCGGGGGGGGCGTAGCGCGCCATGGACTCGGCGACGAGGCCCCCGGTGTAGCCCGTGGCTCCGAACACGGTGACGGCGTAGCGCTTCACGTGGGCCGCCGCTCGGGAGGGGTCAGGGTGTGCTTGCTGAGGGAGATCCAGACCACGCTACGCTCCTGGCCGCGGCGCCGTCGGCGCGACCCGCGGTAGGTTACCGTGAGACCCGAGCGTGGGGCCCCCCGCGGCGACAGGAGCGAGCATGGAGTTGGCAGGCAAGCGGGTGCTGTTGATCGGGGGGGCGGGGCTGATCGGCTCGCACACCGTCGACGCCTTGCTGCGCGAAGACGTGCGCGAGGTCGTGATCTACGACAACTTCACCCGCGGCAGCCGCGAGAACCTGAGCCACGTCGACGACCCTCGGCTCACGGTGTTCCCGCTCGGCGGCGACATTCTGCACCGCGACGTGCTGCGCAAGGCCATGGAGGGGATCGACGGCGTGTTCCACTTCGCCGCGCTGTGGCTGCTGCACTGCCGCGACTTCCCCCGCTCCGCCTTCGACGTGAACGTCGGCGGGACCTTCAACGTGCTCGAGGCCTGTGTCGAGAGCGGGGTGCAGCGCCTGGTCTATTCGTCCTCGGCCTCGGTCTATGGAGACGCCGAGACCGAGCCCATGCGCGAGGACCACCCCTACCGCAACGAGACCTTCTACGGGGCGACCAAGATCGCGGGCGAGCACATGTGCCGCGCGCTCTACCACCGCTACAAAGGGACGCCGCAGGCCTTCGACTACGTCGGGCTGCGCTACATGAACGTCTTCGGGCCGCGGCAGGATTACCAGGGCACCTACGTCTCGGTGATCATGAAGATCCTCGATCGAATCGATCAGGACCAGGCGCCGGTGGTCTACGGCGACGGCTCGCAGAGCTACGACTTCGTCTACGTCGGCGACTGCGGGCGGGCCAACGTGTGCGCCATGAAGTCCTCGGCCACCGACGGCTTCTACAACGTCGGCACCGGGCGCAAGACGAGCATCAAGCAGATCGCCGAGCTCCTGCTCGAGCTCACCGGGAGCGACCTCCAGCTGCACTACGAGCCCGCGGGCCCGACCTTCGTGACCAACCGCGTAGGCTGTCCCCAGGCGGCCAGCGCCGACCTGGGGTTCAACGCGGAGGTCGAGCTGCGGGACGGGCTCGAGCGCTTGATCGCGTGGCGCGCGAGTCACAAGGACGCCGTCGCCCAGCGCCGGGCCGCGGCCCGCGGTTGATCGCCGCTCCGTGTGTGGCTTCCTCGGGTTAGCGTCGACCCGCTCGGAGGAGGTCGAGCGCGTGGTCGCGTTGTCTGGCCGCCTCGCGCACCGCGGGCCGGACGACGCCGGCTGGCTGAGCTGGTCGCCGGGGGCGGTGGCTCGAGGTTCGGAGCCCGCGGGGCAACGAGGGCGGGTCGTGTTCGCCCACCGCCGGCTCTCGATCCTCGACCTCTCGCCGCGCGGGCGTCAGCCCATGTCGACGCGCGACGGGCGCTACCACCTCGTCTACAACGGCGAGGTCTACTCCTACCGGGAGCTGCGCGCGGAGCTCGCGGGGCTCGGGCACGGCTTCGTCGGAGAGAGCGACACGGAGGTGGTGCTCGCGGCGTGGGCTCAGTGGGGGCCGGCGGCGCTCTCGCGCCTCGAGGGCATGTACGCCTTCGCCGTCCTCGACGCCGAGCGCCAGACGCTCACCCTGGCCCGCGATCCCTTCGGGATCAAGCCGCTCTACTACGCGCGCCAGGGAGACCGCCTGAGCTTTGCCTCGGAGATTCCGGCGCTGCTCGAGCTCGGCGAGCTCCCGCGCCGAGCGCGCCCCCAGGGGGTCTACGACTTCCTGCGCTACGGGCTCAGCGACCACCGCGAAGCGACCTGCTTCGCCGGTGTGTTCCAGGTCCCGCCAGCGCACTGGATCGAGTTCGACCTGCAGGACCTCTCGACCCGCCGCGGCCGGAGCTGGTCGCCTCCGGCCGAGGTCTCGACCTGCGGCTACGGGGAGGCCTGCGAGCGGGTGCGCGAGGCCTTCCTGCGCAGTGTGCGCCTGCACCTGCGCAGCGACGTGCGCGTGGGGGCCGCGCTCTCGGGTGGGATCGACTCTTCGGCGATCGTGTGCGCGATTCGCGCGGTCCAACCCGAGGCGGAGCTGCACACGTTCAGCTACGTCCCGCGCCCTGGCGCCGGGACGCCCTCGGAGGAGCGCTGGGCGAGCGAGGTCGCGGCGCACGTGGGGGCCACCCGGCACCTGGTCTCGCCCACGGCCGGGGAGTTGGCCGAGGACCTCGACGGCTTGATCCGCACCCAGGCCGAGCCCTTCGGCAGCCTGAGCCTCTACGCGCAGGCGCGCGTGTTTCGCCTTGCGCGTGACGCCGGGGTCACGGTGCTCCTCGACGGGCAAGGCGCCGACGAGCTGCTCGGCGGCTACCCGCACCACCAGGCAGCTCGCCTGGCGAGCCTGCTCGCGCAGCGGCGTCCCGCCGCCGCCGCGCGCTACGCCCGCGCAGCGCGCGCGGCAGGAGGGGAGGGGCTGCGCGCGCAGCTGCGTGGCGCGGCGCGGCTGCTCCTGCCCGAGGCCCTCCTCGGGCTCGGGCGTCGCAGCTTGGCTCCGCCCTGGCTCGCGAGCGCCTGGTTCGCGAGCCAGGGCGTCGACCCGGCGCCCCTGCCCTTCGAGCCCCACGCCGGGCAGTGCCTCCGCGCCGCGCTCCGACGGGCGCAGCACGACACCCTGCCGCCGCTGCTGCGCTACGAGGACCGCAACTCCATGGCCGCCTCGATCGAGAGTCGCGTCCCGTTCTTGACCGTCGAGCTCGCCGACGTGCTGCTGGGCCTGCCCGAGGCCTACCTGATCGACGACCGCGCGCGCACCAAGGCGGTGTTTCGCGACGCCATGCGAGGGCTCGTTCCGGAGTCGGTGCTCGCGCGCCGCGACAAGGTCGGCTTCGTCGCCAGCGACCGCGCGTGGCTGTTGGGGGCCAGCTCCTGGGTCCGCGAGACCCTCGACCTGGCGCGGAGCGTGCCGGCCCTCGACGCCGTGGCCTTGGGTCGCGTCTGGGCCTCGGTCGAGGCGGGCGCCTGGCCGCCCTTCTTCTGGCGGGCCCTGAGCGTCGCCCGCTGGTGGCACCTGTTCGGGCTCGAGCGCGGGAGCGGCTGAGACGAAAGCCGGGAGAGCTGACCGACTGCGCACGGAATGGGGTTAGGGGCTCACGTACGTGCCGCGTTCGAGCCCCCAGTCTCCACACGAGAAAGACTTAGGGGCCGGGCACGGCAGTCGCTTCCCGTCGCCTGTGATGAGCTCTGCGGTGCGTATTTCCGTCGTCCTGGCGCTCGGCCTCCTGCCGCGGGCGGTCTTGGCCCAGGCAGAGGACCCAGGGCTCCCGCCCCCGCCCCTGCGCGGGCTCTCGTCGGTGCAGGCTGACGCGCGCGGTCAGGGTCAGGGCCCGTCCCCCGAGTTCCTCGGTCCCACGCCCGAGGAGCAGGCGGCCGCCGAAGCCGCGGCCGAGCGCACCGCGGTCACCGCGATCGCGGAATACCTCACGCGGCTGTTCGTCGAAGACTCCCAGCTCGACGCCGACCTGAGCCTGCCCTGGCAGACCTCCGACGGGGTCCTCCCTGGGGGCGGGGTTCGCCTGCAGTTCAAGAGCGCGCTCCTCTCGGGGGAGGCAGACCTCGGCTACTTCGACCCCGCGCAGCGGGGCTACAAGCTCGCCTTCACCGACTTCGTCGGCGAGCGCTTCAAGGTCCGCGCGAGCGTCGACCGCAGCTTCCTCGAGCTCGGCGGCTCAACGGCTGCGCGCCGCTTCGACAACCACGCGGTCAGCTACCAGGTGAACCCCGAGACCGTGGTCGAGTTCGAGGTCTTCCTCCGCCAGGACGAGGCCGTGGGCAGCTACCGCGACAGCTTCCGCGCGATCGTCAAGCGCCAGGTGGGCGACGCCGTGTTCCGCGTGGGGCTCGACCGCAGCTACAACGGCGCGCCCTTCGAGAACGGCGAGCTCAACGCGGTCGCGGGCGTCGACCTGCCGCCGCTCCTGCTGCGCAGCGAGCGACACTACCTGAAGCTCAGCACCTCGGTCGAGGTCATGGCCGGGCGCAGCGACAGCCAAGCGCCGGGGATTCGCAACGCGCGGACCCTGGGCCTGGCCCAGACCCTGGGCGCAGAGGTCGGCGCCAACGACCGGCGCTGGGTCCTCGGGGTCGGCGCCTTCGGCGAGCAGACCCGCGAGGGGCTCGGGGACGGCCTCGGCGAGCAAAACCGAGTCACCGCGACCGGCGCCTGGCTCTACGGGAGCTGGCAGGTCAGCGAGGACCGCCGGCTCTTCGCCAACGCCAAGCGCAGCAGCCTGCGCACCCAGCTCTTCGGCGGCGACCAGGAGGTCCAGCGCTCGACCTTCGAGCTCGGCCTCGAGACCGCGCTCCCCAGCGGCTCGCGCTGGCGCGTGGGGCTGAACGCAGGCAAGCACGAGGCCCCGGGCGGCGACGGCTGGAGCACGGGGGTCACCGTCGGCTTCTCGTTCTGAGCGCCGCCTACAGGCGCTTTCCGCAGTAGACGTGGCCGACTCGGCGCCCGTCGAAGTCCGCGACCTCGGGCAAGAGCCCCCAGCGCGCGAAGCCGAGTCGCTCGAGCAAGGCCAGGCTCGCCACGTTGTCCGCGAGCACGATCGCGAACACGACGTCGACGCCGAGGGCGGGGCAGCGCTCGAGCGCCGCGTTCACGAGCGAGGTCGCCACACCCTGGCGGCGGTGGTCGCGGTGCACGTAGTAGCTGACCTCCGCGGCGCGGCGCACGGCGCGGCGGCCCGGCCGGTGGGGGCTGAGGCTCACCCAGCCCGCCAGGGTCCCGCCCCGTTCGGCGATCAAGATCGGGTAGCGCTGCGGGTCGTGGGCGGCGAACCACCCCTGGCGTCCGGCGACCGTCACTGGGTCGAGGTCTGCCGTGGCCTGGACGGCCACGGCCTGGTTGTAGACCTCCACGATCCCGGGGAGGTCCGCGGCTCCTGCGACGCGCACGGTCAGAGGCTCGGTCATTGGGTTCATTCTCCCCTCTGGGCGGGCTGGGGCCACGCGTTGAGGGGAGTGTGAAATCGAAGAGGTCGGCCAGGGAAGGGGTTAGCGCTGGCGCGCGGGCTGCATGGTCCTCGGGAACGCCCTCGTCGAGGAGGACCCATGATCCACGCGCGCCTGCACCCACGCCCCCTGACTTCGGCCCCCGGTAGGGGCCCCCGGCTGCCCTCCGCGCGCCTCGTCGCCTTGGCGCTGGGTCTCGCGTTGTCCCTCACGGGCTGCTCGGAGTTGGCGGATGTGCGCACGAGCAGCGGGCGGACGACCTTTCAGGCCGGCGAGACCGTCGTGGTCCAGGTCTTCGATCGCGGCAAGCCGGTCACCGCCGCGAGCCTCGGCAGCGTGCGCTTGCGTTGGAGCGTGCGCCACGAGGGCGACGGTTCGGGGCCGGTGGACCTGGGCTACGGGGCCGAGCTGATCACCTCGCAGCTGAAGCCCGGCAAGAACTGGGTCGGCGTGGATATCGAGAACGACCCCACCTACACCCTGCCCCCCTACGGCGGGGAGATCCTGATCACGGTCGTGGGCTCGGCGCAGCCTGCGTCCTCGACCCCGTCCCTGGAGGTGGACGACCCGCCGGGGCCGAGCGCGGCCTCGCAGCCGGAGCCCAGCGCAGCTCCCGCCCCAGCGGCCGCGGCGTCCGCGAGCTCGGGTGGCGCGTCCGCGAACCCGCAGCGGGGTTTGGTCGGCACCCTCTCCGGGAACTAGCCCGCACGTCTCACCACTCGCTCCGCTCGTGGATTCGAAGTGCGGCCAGCGCGAGCTCTCCACTTCGTGGTGAGCTTTGCGGGTTAGCTCGACTCGGGAGGGGGCGAGGTCGGGGGGGGGCTCCCGGGCGTCTTGCCCCGCCGCAGGGCGTCCCATGCCTGGCGCAGGTCGGAGACCGGGATCAAGCCGGTCAGCGGCGCGATGAAGAGCGCCGGCAGGCACGCCGCCACCCTCGCGGCGAGGCCAAGGTCCAACCAGCAGAGCAGCGCCGCCCAGCCGCCCACGAGGCCCACGGCGGACAGGATCGGTCCGTAGCGGTGCGGCACGGGGTAGAGCCGCTGGCTGGCGTTCAGGTAGCAGAGGAACACGCAGAGGTAGCCGAGGAAAGTCGCGAGGGCGGCGCCGAGGATCCCCAGGTGCGGGATCAAGAGCGCGTTGAGCAGGGTGTTGAGCGTCGCGCCGAACAGGTTGATCCAGAGGAAGAGGTAGGTCTTCTTGGCGATCGTGGGCCCCGGCGCGAACACGTACATCTGGGAGAACAGGATCGCGGGCACGAGGAAGATCACCACCTCGTGGGCTTCGTAGTAGGCGGGCGTCGTCAGCAACACGAGCGCCTCCCGGGCGAAGACGCTCAGCGCCAGGAACAGGACCAGGGCGAAGCCCACGAACAGGCGGAAGATCCGCGCCAGGTCTTGCGGCGTCTTTGGGTCCCGGTGGTGGGTGTAGATCAAGGGCGTCAACGCCCCTTGGAATCCGGCCAGGACCAGGCCCACCACCGACGACAGGCGGAAGCCGATCCCGTAGAGCCCCACGTCCTCGATCGAGAGGTAGTGGTTGATCATGACCCGGTCGACGTAGGCGCTCACGAACACGGCCACGCCCGAGGGGACGAGCGGGGCCGAGAACGCGAGCAGCTCTTTGAGCAGGCGCCCGCGAAGCCTGAGGCGGAAGGTGCCGCGCAGCCACCACAGGCCGCACAGGTCCCCCGCGGTCGTCCCCAGGGCCATGCCCAGCAAGAGCCCGGGCAAGCCCCACTCGAGGACGTAGGCGAAGCACACGGCGCACCCGCTCGTGGTGAGCGTCTGGATCAGGCTGGTGGCCGCGTAGTGCCGGCTGCGAAGCTCGAAGCGAAACTGGTTCTGAACGTAGTAGAAGACGCCGTTGGCCACGATGTAGAGCACCCCGAGGCGGAAGCTGTCGACCAGGTCTTCGCGCCCAAGGATCCAGGACGAGAGCTGCGGGCTCGCGGCCAGGGCCAGCGCCCCGAACACGAGGTAGCCGACCACGGTGAACCACAGCGCCGAGCTCGCGTAGTCGGCCTTGCGCTCCGGGTCCGCTTCGTCGGTGTAGAAGCGCGCGACCCCCTGGGTCACCTCCATGGAGAGGGTGATGGTCACGAGGGTGCCGAACACCATGAGCAGGTCCAGGGACCCGTAGTCAGCCGGGCTCAGGACGCGCGTGTAGAGCGGGACGAGGAACAACGACAGGCCCCGGCTGACGATCATGGGGATCGCGTAGACCAGGCTGTCGCGGAGCAGCGCGCGGATCATGGGCGGTTCAGCGACCGCTCGTAGTCTGCCTTGACCTGCGCCGCGATCTTCAGCGGATCGTGCCAGCGCTCGACGAACGCGCGACTGCGTCGGGCCCAGCCGAGCAGCTCTTCGCGGGGCATGTCGAGCACCTGGCGCAGCCCCTGCTTGATCGTGCGCTCTGACACGGACAGCACCGGGAGCTCGGCCCGCATGGCCTCGGGAATGAAGCGCAGGTCGTCCTGGCGCAGGTAGCACAGGACCGGCTTGCCCAGGGCCATGGCCTCCAGCGCGACGCCGCCGTACCACCCTGCGTAGAGCTGATCGACGAGGACGTCGGCGGTCGCATAGCGTCGCTTCGCCTCGGCGTTGCTGATCCCCTCGACCAGGATCAGCTCGAAGTCGTAGCCCTCGGCGCGGAGCTCCTCGAGGGCGGCGAGCACGCGGGCCGTGCCCTTGAACGCGCGGTGTGTGGGGGCGTGGGCGATCCTCAGCGGGCGGGCCTCGCCTTGGTTCCAGACCGGCGTCCACTCGTCGAGGGCGAGGTGGCTGTAGGGGAGGAACTTGCTGCCCTCGGGGAGGACGTGGAGCAGGTCGGGGTTGAGCGCGTAGATCTGCTCGCAGAAGCGGGCCATGCGCCGGATCGAGCGTCGCTTGAAGGCGTCCGATTCAGGGGAGTAATACCCGGGGGGGACGCGGGTCGCGGTCGTGTGCTCGAAGTGAGCCACGCAGTAGTCGCCTTGCCGAGCGTCGTCGCCCTGGTAGTGGACGAACATGCGCTTCCCGAGCGCTCTGTAGACCTCGAGCTCCACGCGCTGCAGGGCGTTTGCGTAGCGCGCGCGCAGGGCGCGCAGGGGGCGCTTGAGCACACCGGCGACGGGCTGCGTCGCGGGCAGGGGATCCGCCAGGGTGGTCCCGAAGTTGAAGTGGATCACGTCGAACCCGCGGGCCGCGCGCGCGATCGCCAGCAGCCGCTTGAGCTCGCGCGCGAGCAGGCCGTCGCCTGGGCTCCACACGACCTGGTCGGCCGGGTAGGCGTAGACGTTCTGCAGCAAGGTGAGCGAGGTGCTCTCGACTCCGAGTTGCCTGAGGTGCCGCGAGAGGCCCTGGGGGTTGCCCCCGACCGTCGTGGGGCAGTGCAGCACCCGCAGCGGGCGCTTCGCGGTCGGCTGGCGACGAAGGAGCCGGAGCACGGGCTCAGCCCCGCGCCGCGTTGGCCGCGAGTTGCCCCAAGCCCGTCCGCAGGTCTCGCGGCGCGACCCCGAGCTCCGCGCGCATGGCGTCGATCGAGACGCGGAACTGAGCGGGGACGCCTGCGCCTTGCTCGAAGCGCGGTTCGCGGGCGAAGACCTCCCCCGCGGTGAGGGCCAGCTCGCGCAGACTGACGGCCTCGGGGCCGGCCACGTTGAACACCCCCGGTCGTTCGCGCGAGAGCGCGGCTCGGCACGCGGCGGCGGCGTCGCCGGCCCAGGTCGGCGTGATCACGAGGCCGTCGTGACCCTGGAGGGTGACCGCCGCGCCGCGGCGCACGCGCTCGACCACCGTGGGCACGAGGGTGTCGGGCCTGGCGCCGACCCCGTAGACGAAGAACAGACGGAGCACGCTCGTGACGAAGTGCGCGCGGTACGACGCCACGAGCTCCTCGGCGCTGCGCCGAGACCAGGCGTAGAGCTGGCCGTCCGAGCCGGCGCAGATCAACGGGCTCGACTCGCGCAGGGGCTCTGCGCTGGGGAGGTAGACGCTGCCCGACGAGGCCAGCACGAAGTGCGTGGCCCCGGCGGCGCGCGCGTATTCCAGCATGCTCGCCACGGAGACCACGTTGACGCGGAACAGCGAGTCCGCGTGCGCGGGGAGGTCGCGGTAGGTGTTGGACTGCGCGAGGTAGACCACGGCGTCGCAGCGCTCGGGCAGCGCGCGGGTGCCGGGCGACCACGCGGAGTCGAGGTCCAGCTCGACGTACTCGACCTCGAGCGGCGGCCGCTTCGAACCAGGGCGCACGACGGCCACGGGCGCGTGCTCTGCGAGCTGCGCGAGCAGCGCGCGACCGACCTGCCCGGTCGCGCCGGTGATCACGACCCTCACGGCGCCTCCGCCGCCAGCGGGCGGGGCCGGATCGCGTAGAACACGGAGTTGGTCAGCGGCACCGCGAAGCGATCCACGACCTCGCCGAGCTCGCGCAGGTAGCGGTCGAGGGTCTCCTCGGTGAAGTAGTGGAAGTGCAGCTCGTCGAGGGGCGCTCCGGCCGCGAGCTTGGCGCGACGCTCGCGCATGACCCGGTAGAGCCGGGAGATCCGGCGGGGGTAGCGCGCCAGGGTCGAGAGCGTCTGCGGCAGGTCGAGCACGTCCAGCCCAGAGATCCACTCGGCCAGCGCTTGGCGCGCGACGAGCGCGGGGTCGTGCAGCCCGACCCAGAAGAACGCCAGCCCCGAGGGTGCGAGGGTCGCGTGGATCTCTCGCTTGACCCCCTCCAGGTCGGGGAGGTGGTCGAGGCTGGTGGAGAACAGCAGGTAGTCGAGCTTCGTGCGCAGGTGTCGGTGCAGCCCCTGGAACACGCCGCATATGAACAGGTAGTCTCGCTCGAAGTTTCGCTCGAAGGGGTCGAGGCCGACGTAGGTCAGGGCCCGTTGCAGCTCGCGCGCGTAGGGCGGGACCTCGCGCCCGATCCCGCAGCCGACGTCGAGGAGCAAGGGCCTGCGCCCGGAGCGCTCTCGCGCGCCCTCGTTGGCGAGGCAGCGCAGGGCGACGAAGCCCGCGAACTGGCGCATCAGGGCCTCGACCGCCCCGGAGCGGCCGCCGCCTTCATGGGTCGCGACGTATTCGTCGAGCGACTCGTGTTGCTTCTCGAGCTCGAGCGGGTCGGCGATCAGCTCGGTGCGAATCGAGCGCTGGCAGGCGCCGGCCTCGTCGCGGAACCCGGCCTCGGAGAGCTCGTAGGTCAAGGAGACCGCCTCTCCGCGCGCGGCGAGCGCGTGGCCCCGGGGTCCCCGTCGGGAGTGAGCGTGTCGAACCGCATGCACACAGTGTCGCCTACCGAGTCTGCCGGGGCCAATCGCCGGGGGCGCGACCCCGCGACCCTGCGGGCGCCATGGCGCCCTCCTCTGTGGTGCCGACGCAGAGGCCTGCACCCCTCTCACACGGAGCGCGGCGGGCAGCGGCGGCGAAATTTCGATCCCGCTGGCCGCTCGGGGGGCTCGGCGCCAGCTGCGCCCCAACGCGCCATGAACGCCGGGGCCCGAAGCGCGCTATGGTGGCGGCATGTCCACCCGAGTCATGGCCCCATGTGCGGGATCGTAGGCCTCTGGAACCTCGACGGGCACCCCGTCGACGAGGCGGCGCTGGTGCGCATGCGCGACGCGCTCGCGCACCGCGGGCCTGACGGGGCGGGGGCCTTCGTCGACGGCGAGCTCGGGCTCGCGCACCGGCGCCTCGCCGTGATCGACCTCAGCCCGGCCGCGGCGCAGCCCTTCCGCAGCGCGTGCGGACGCTACGCGCTGGTCTACAACGGCGAGGTCTACAACTTCCGAGAGTTGCGCGCCGAGCTCGAAGGCCTGGGGCGCCGCTTCCGCTCGCAGAGCGACACCGAGGTCGTGGTGGAGGGCTACGCCGAGTGGGGGCAGGCCGTCGTCGAGCGGCTCAACGGCATGTTCGCCTTTGGGGTCTGGGACGCGCTGGAGCGCAAGCTGATCCTCGCCCGCGACCGCTTCGGAGTGAAGCCGCTCTACGTCCTGCGGCGCGGCCACACCTTCGCCTTCGCGTCGGAGGTCAAGGCGCTCCTCGCCCACCCCGACATGAGCGCTGAACTCAACGTTCCTTCCCTCGCCGAATACTTCACCTTCCAGAACTTGTTCAGCTCGCGGACCTTCTTCTCGGGGGTCGAGCTGCTCTCCGCGGGGACCACGCTGACGGTCGAGGCTACCGGCGCGGAGCGCCGCGTGACCTACTGGGACGTGCGCTTCGCGGACACGGCGCCTGGCAGCTACGCCGAGTGCACCGAGGAGCTCGCCCGACGCTTCGAGGTCGCGGTCGAGCGCCAGCTCGTGGCCGACGTGCCCCTCGGCTCCTACCTCTCCGGCGGCCTCGACTCTGCTTCGATCACCGCGGTCGCCAGCCGGGCGTTCCCTCGCCTGCACACCTTCACCTGCGGGTTCGACCTCAGCTCGGCCTCTGGCCTCGAGCTGAGCTTCGACGAGCGTGAGGTCGCGGAGGCGCTGGCGAACCAGTTCAAGACCGAGCACTACCAGGTCGTGCTGCACGCCGGGGACATGGAGCACGTGCTGCCTCAGCTCATGCAGACCCTCGAGACCCCGCGCGTCGGTCAGAGCTATCCCAACGCCTACGTCGCGAACCTGGCGAGCAAGTTCGTCACCTGCGTGCTCAGCGGCTGCGGGGGAGACGAACTCTTCGCCGGCTATCCCTGGCGCTATTACCGCGGGGTCGAGGCCGGACCCAAATACCTCGACGCCTACTACGCCTACTGGCAGCGTCTGCTCCCCGACGAGGACCGCGCCGCGTTCTTCCTCCCCGAGGTCTATCGCCAGGTGCGCGACGTCGAGCCACGCGACGTCTTCGCCGAGGTCTTTGCCCAGAGCGGGATCGAAGTCCACACGCCCCGCGACGCGGTCAACGCGTGCCTGTATTTCGAGATCAAGACCTTCCTCCACGGGCTGCTGGTGGTCGAGGACGCGCTGAGCATGGCGTGCGGGCTCGAGACCCGGGTCCCCTTCCTGGACAACGACCTCGTCGACTTCGCGCTGCAGCTCCCCCCGGAATACAAGCTGCAAAACCTGGAGCAGAACGTCTCGGTGAGCGAGAACGAGCAAATGAAGCTGCGCCGCTACAGCAACCACCCTCGCGCAGACGGCAAGCGCGTGCTGCGCGAGAGCATGCGCCGCTTGCTCCCGGCGACGGTCACCGGCGGGCGTAAGCAGGGGTTCTCGGCGCCCGACGCGTCGTGGTTCCGCGGGGAGAGCGTCGACTACGTCAACCGCCTGCTGCGGGATCCCCAGGCGCGGATCTATGCTTACCTCCAGCCGGCCTACGTGACCCGGGTGCTCGACCTGCACACCAGCGGCAAGGAGAACCGGCGGCTGTTCATTTGGGCCCTGCTGAACTTCGAGTGGTGGCTGCGGACCTTCGCTTGAGCGCTGAGGCTCGGGCCCCGGCGGGCAGAACCATGTATCCTGGTGCGCTCACGGGGATCCCATGGCTTCGAGCGCGAACCAGTCCTTTCTGATCATTGCCAGCAAGCGGCAGCTGCTGCCCAGGGCACGCTTGGAGCGCTACGCGCGCGAGGCCGACGAGCAAGGCCTCGACCTGGCGGAGTACCTGGCGCGGGAGGGGGCGCTCGACCCCGAAGAGGTCGTGACGATCGTGCGCGCGCGGGCGCGGCACGGTCGGGCCTGTGTGAGCTGCGAACAGCTGACCTACATGCTGCCCGGGAACAAGCCGGGCGAGACCCCTTGCGAGCACTGCGGCGGGGAGCTCAAGGCGGGCCCGCCCCGGCCCCAGGGCGCCCGCCCGCGGATCGCGGCGGCCGACGCCCCGCCGCCCGCGATCCCGGGCATGTCCGCGGTCGTGCGCGAGGAGGGGCTCGACGACCGCACGCCGGTCCCCGACGACGCCACGCCGATCCCCGACGACCGCACGCCGAACCCCGACGCGCCGGCGCCGGCTCCCGGCCACGGAGCGTTCGGGGGGGCTCCCCGTCAGCCGGACGACCCCTACCGGGCGCCCGCCGACGCCGCTGAGCAGCCCACCTGGAGCGACGCCCCGCGCCCGAGCCACAGCCTGTGGGCCGAGGCGGGCGCCCTCGTCCTGTTCCCGATCAAGACGCCGCAGGCGGTCGCGCTCGTGACCCTGGGCGCGGTCTTCAGCGTGATCGTGCAAGGGCTCGCAGGGGGCGGCGGGATCGGTGTGGGCGCCGGGTGCTGTGGCTTGGTCAGCCTCGGGATCTACATTTGGATGTTCCTGATCGACGTCACGCGCGTCGGGGTCAACGGCGGCACCGAGGTCCCCTCCTTCCCCGACTTCGACTTCGAGGCGGTGATCGGGACCTTCGCGCGGGTGCTGAGCTTGCACTTGGCCTGCTACATACCGGTGGGCGTGATCTTCTGCGTCGCGGTCTCCTTCGCCCCCGACGCCTTCGCGTTCTTCGCCAGCCGCGAGTCCAACACCATCGGCCCCTACGCTCACCTGTCCAGCGGAGACAAGCAGCCGCTCAAGGGCAGGTCGACCGAGGAGTCGCTGTTCTTGACCCCGGACGGCGAAGCCATGAACTTCGCGGGGCGCTGGACGGTCCTCGGCCTGCTCCAAATGGACTCTGCCGACGACACCGACATGGACATGCTCTTCAGCGACATGCCCACGGGGACGATCAGCCACGGCTTCCAGATCTACGACCTCGACCGGGTCGGCCGCGCGCTGCGCGACAAGCAGGTGCGCGTGATCGCGGCCTACGCCGACCCCCGCAAGCGGATCCTGACCACGCGCTGGCCGTTCGCCGTCCCCGAGGACGAGCGCGAGGAGCTCTTCGAGCGTTGGCGAGGAGGCGGCCTCGACCCCGAGGCCTTCGGTGAGGGGGCCCCGGAAGAGTTGGACGACCTCGACATGTTGGGCGGGGGGCTCGTCGGCGCGCTGGAGAACCCCTTCCTGACCCTCGAGTTCGCGATCACCGACGAGCACACCTTCCCCGCGCCCTTCGCGGAGCTCCGCCGCTTCCCCGCGGTCTACGTGCTCGACCCCCAGGGGGTGATCGTGCGCGAGTATTCGACCGGGGTCTACGACGAGAAGCTCTACGCGGACATTTTGAGCCTCATGCGCGGCGGAGACGGCGACTCCTACGCCCAGTCGTTGCCGGGCCACGTCTACGCGCGCCCGGGCGAGGCGCCGCGCGGGAGCCCCGGCGCCGTGTTCCTCATGGTCGGCCTGCTCGGGATCGCGATCCTGTTTGGGTTGGTCTACTTCCCCATGGCCTACCTGCTGATGGTCGTCTACGACTCTCCGGGGACCCCCTGGCTCTACCCCACCGCGTTCAAGGCCATGGCGAACACCGCTGGGGATTACGTCGGGCTGCTCGTGATCGGCGGCGGGATCTTGCTCCTGGGGGGGCTCGCGAAGACCGTGCTGGGGCTGGTGTTCGTTTCCGCGCCCGCGCTGCTGCAGTTGATCCTCGTCAACCTGCCGAGCAATTGGCTCGCGTTCTACAGCCAGGTCGCCGTGTGCTACGCGGCCGGGCGCTTCTACTACCTCAACCAGGACCGCCTCGCGTGGCTTTGATCCCCGCTGGGCGCGCGCGGGGGTGGGCGGCGCTCGTGCTCGCGCTCGGGTTCGCGCTTGCTGCGTGCTCCAGTCCGCAGACCGGGGTCACGACGCGGTCCGGGACGCGCCTGCGGCGCTCGCCGACGAAGAAGGTCGCGAGCGGACGACGGCTGCGGAGGGCCGAGGCCGAGGAGAAGGCGGAGGCAGAGGCAGAGGCAGAGGCAGAGGCAGAGGCAGAGGCAGAGGCAGAGGCAGAGGCAGAGGCAGAGGCAGAGGCAGAGG
>JAGQRJ010000644.1 GCA_020425635.1 Planctomycetota bacterium
CCTCTGCCTCTGCCTCTGCCTCTGCCCCTGCCTCTGCCTCTGCCCCTGCCCGGGTAGACTCCAGGGCAGGTGAAGCCCAAGCAGCAGCCCAGCGAACCGCCCCGGCCCAGGACCGACCTGGGCGTCGAGGTGTCTGCCAACCGTTGCCCCTACTGCCACGAGGGGGTCGAGGCGGCCGAGAGCCTCGCCTGCCAGGGGTGCCTCGCCCGGCACCACGCCCCGTGTTGGCGCGAGGGCGGCGAGCGCTGCGCCGCCTGCGGCCACGACGCGGCCCTCGTCGACGCGCGGCGCGCCCCCGGGAGCTTCCCGGCCCACGCGCTGAACTCGATCTTCTTCGGGTTCACCCTGTTCGTGGCCATGCCCCTGGTGCTGTGGCTCAAGCTCGCCCACGGGATCGACCGGATCGGCCCGGTCCCCGCCCTGGGCTTGCCCTTCGGCTTGCTCTTGCTCGGGAGTTGGCTGACCTTCGCGCTCAACTTCAAGCGCACCCCGCCCCAGCGGCGGCGCGTGCTGCTCGCGTTGATCGTCGGCGCGACCCTCTTGATCCTGGCCGGGCTGATCGTGGCCTCGCTCCCTTGAGCTTGCGAGGGCGGCGGTGAAGCGCGAAGACACGGTGCGGGTCGACGCCCACTTCCTCACCCGGCGGATCGAGGTCCTGGAGCTCAAGCAGGGCTGGGTCGCGCGGCAGGTCGGGGTCGATCGCAAGACGGTCAGCCGCTGGGTGACCGGCAAGGTCAAGCGCATGAGCCGCGAGAGCGCCGAGGCCCTGGCGGCGGTGCTCGACTGCGACCTCGACGAGCTCACGGTCTCCGACGAGGCCGACGTGCTGGCGACCAAGGAGGAGCAGCGGGTGGCGGCGAAGCTGATCCAGGACAACGACCTGCTCCAGCTGCTCTCGCCCTCGGACAACTGGAAGCTCGCCGAGGGCGTGATCCGGGCCACGCTCCAGCCCGACCTCCCCCGCGCTCAGCTCGGTCAGCTCTACAACCTGCTCTCGATCGCGGCCTGGCGTCAGGGCAACTACGACGAGGGCCGGCAGCGCGCCGAGCGCGCGCTCGAGCTCGGCGAGGCGTTGGGCGACCAGGCGATCGCGCACAAGGCGCGCGCGAACCTGGCGACGATCGCCTCGCTCAAGGGCAGCCAGGCCGAGGCGCTGGAGGGCTACGAGCGGTGCCTCGCCGCGCCGGAGTACTTCGCGAACAAGCGCGACCACGCCGCCGCGTTGAGCAACGTGGGCGCCGTGTATCGCTCATACCGGCGCACCCGCGAGAGCGTCGCCGCCCAGGAGCACTCGATCCGCCTGTTCGCCGAGCTCGGCCTCGACTTCAACCTCGCGATCTCCTACGTCAGCCTGGGCCTCGTGCGCAGCGACCAGGGCGACTTCGCGGGCGCGCTCGCGGCCTACACCCGGGGCGGCGAGCACGCCCGCAAGGCCAACTACGCGCGCGGCGCCGACTGCGACCCGATCTACCGCGCCGACCCGACCTCGCTGCTCGGGGAGACCGAGGCCGCCGCGGAGCTCGTGCTCGGGGCCCTGCCCAAGCTCGCGCGCTACGAGGTCTACGACCTCGGCTGCCACGAGATCGCGGGGCGGGTCCTGCGTCGCGCGGGCCGCCTGGCCGAGGCCGACGCGCAGCTCGCCGAGGGGCTGCGGCGCTCGGCGGGCTTCCCCGAGCTGCACGGCTTCATGCG
>JAGQRJ010000645.1 GCA_020425635.1 Planctomycetota bacterium
CCTGCTTCGCAGGCGGCTACCCCGCAAACTCACCACGTCGCGGTGAGATTTGCGGGCTAGACTCGCTGTGATGCACGACCCCAGCCACCACGCCCACGGTCCCGCGGCCCCGCTCGACGGCGAGGGCTGGACGCGCGGCGCCAAAGTCGGCAACTACCGCCTCGAGGCGCGCCTGGGGCAGGGCGGCGCGGGCGAGGTGTGGCGCGCGACCCACCTCCCCACGGGCGCCGAGCGCGCGCTCAAGACCCTGCTGCCCTTCGCCGACGACGAAGACCGCGCGCGCTTCACCCGAGAGGCCAAGGCCCTCGCCCAGCTCGACGGCCACCCCCACGTCATGCGGATCCACGAGGTCGGGGTGGCGGCTCGGCGCCCGTTCCTGGTCATGGACCTCGCCCTACCCGAGGACCTCGCCGCGCGGCTGCAGGCGGGGCCGCTCGCGGAGCCGGCCGCGCGGGAGCTCGTGCTCGCCCTGGCCGGCGGCCTGGAGCACGTCCACGCCCACGGGCTGCTGCACCGCGACCTCAAGCCGCACAACGTGCTCTTCGCCGACGACGGCCGCCCCTTGCTCAGCGACTTCGGCCTCGTGCGCGGCCCCGACCGCAGCTCGCTCTCGCGCACCGGGGCGGTCTACGGCACCCCAGCCTACATGGCCCCCGAGCAGGCCCTCGGCCTGCCGATCGACGCGCGCACCGACGTCTACGGCCTGGGCGCGGTGCTCTACCACGCGCTCAGCGGCCGCCCCCCCTTCGGTGGGGCGTCACCGCTCGCGGTCATGCAGGCCGTGGTCGAAGACGACCCCCAGCCGCCCTCGCGCTTGGTCCCGAGCCTCTCCCCCGAGCTCGAGCGCGTGTGCCTGCGAGCGCTCGCCAAGGACCCTGCCGCGCGCTTCGCGTCGGTGCACGACTTCGCCGCTGCCCTGCGCGGCGAGGGCCTGCCGCAGCGCCCCACCCACGGCAAGGCCCTCGCGCTCGGCGCGATCGCCGTCGCCCTGGCGTGCGGCGCCCTGGCCTGGGCGCGACTCAGCCTGCGCGAAGCCGCGGCGGTCGCCGCCCAGCGCACGGCGACCCCGGACCCGCCTCCCCCCCCTGGCCTGGAGTCGAGACCCGAGGCGCCCCTCGCTCCCCCCGGCCCGCTCGAGGAGTTCTTCGGGTCCCTCGACAGCGCTCAGGCGGAGCTGGACGCCTTGCTCGAGCGCGACCCGCTCGTGTCCGCCGCCTTCGAGGGCACGAGGCTCGCCAAACGCGGTGTGAACGCCGCGCTGGCCCTGAATCAGCTCGACGCCTCGCCACGCGCGCTCGCCGCGCTCTACCTGCGGAGCACCGAGGGCACCCCCGACGCCTGGCGCTACTTCGCAGAGTTCGTCCAGGCGCAAGCGCCGGTCACGCTGGGTTTGCCAGACGACGCCGCGCGCGACGCCCTCGCCGTGGCCCTGCTCGAGCGAGGCATCTCACGCGGCTCCCTCGGCAGCATGGCCTTGCTGGGGGCGCTCACCCGAGACGGAGCCTGGGGCCTCGAGCAAGACGCGGATCGGGCCTTCGCGCTGCTCGACGCGAGCGTTCCCGCGCCGGGCGACTCCGCCTACGAAGAGCGCGTCACGAGCACGGCCTTGCTCGGGGTGGCTCCGCCGCGGTCCTTCAGCGCGCCTCCCCCCGACGGCTTGCTCCTCGCGCGGATCAACGCCGCCCTCGACACCGGGCGCCTGAAGGACGAGCTGAAGCTGCAGCGCAGGCTCTGCGAGGCCCGCCATGTGCTCCAGCGCAAGCTCGGCTCGGCGGGCCTGCAGGCGCTGTCCTCGCTCGAGGCCGAGCCCGGCGACTGGGAGGCGATCGAGGCCGAGCCCCAAGTCATGCTGGTCCCCGAGCGCGCCGAGGCCCTGTGCTTGATCGGCCAGAGCCTCCTCGTTCGCCAGGGCAAGGACCCAGCCGAGCACCTGGCCTACACACGACGCGCGCTGTTGAGCTTGTTCGAGGCCGCAGGAAGCGACCCCAGGGCCTGGGCCGACCTGGCCAGCCTGATCGAGAACGATCGCGCCGAGCCCTTCGCGCTCCCTCCCCCTCATACTCGGCTGCGCATGGCCCGCGAGGCGCGTTGGCGCGGCGTCGAGGCAGGCGACCTGCGCGCGATCGCGTCGCTCGGCTGGAGGTATGCCCACGAGCTCGGGCGCCTTCCGGCCGAGCTCGAGCGCCTGCGCGCGGTGCTCGCGCACGTCGACGCTCGCCACTTCACCAAGGGCTCGCTGGACCTGACCCTCCTCGGAGAGACCGATCGGCGCGCCATGCTCGCGTTCGCCGTCGCGCACCTCGCGCTGGCGGCCCCCGGAAACGGCCAGTTCTCGCGAGCGCAAGCGCTGGACCTCGTATCCCGAGCGCTCAACGACCGGAACCGCGACCCCATGGTGAGGACCCCAGACGACTGGCGCAATCGCCTGGAGGAGGTTCGGCGCCGCCTCGAGCAGCCCCCCGCCGGCGGTCCCCCGCGCTGAGTCCTGAGGTGGCAGCCCGCGGGGAGTGGTGTACGATCCGCGCGGGCGCTACGTTCGAGCGGGCGGCTGAGCGCGCCCCCCGGAGCAACGATCCATGAGCAGGCCCCCTGGCTGGCCCCAAGGCGAAGTCCTCTGGGAAGGCCGACCCTTCGTCGGGCCGAGCTCGGGCGACTACCGCGCCGGCGGATTGACCGCGCTCGCGATCTTGCTGACCTACGGCCCGCTCTTGCTCGTGCTCGAGCAAGGCAGCCCCCAGGCCGCGCTGCGGCACGCGCTGGTGGTCGCAGGGCTGTGGGGGATCGCCCACGCCCTCGGGCGCAGTGTGCTGGCGGGCCGCGGGCTGACCCTCCTGCTCGGGCTCTCGCTGCACGCCCTGGCCGCGAGCTTGATCGAAGGGGGCACCGACGCCGCGATCTGGCTGCCCGCCGCGGGCGTCGGGGTGGTGGGCGGCACCCTCCTCTGGCAAGCCCAGCACCACTGGGGGACGCGCTACGTGGTCCTCGCCGGTCGCGCGGCCCGCGGGATCCCTGGGCGTTACGTGGTCAACTTCGCCTACGACGGCCTGCCGCGCGTGCACTCCGACCCCTTCGGCTCCCCGATCGGCAACTTGTCCTTCGAGGTCCACGACGTGCAGTTGACCACCAGCGACGGCCAGACCTTTGGCCTCGGGACCAGCACCCAACGCATGGAGCGGGTCACCTTCCCCGAGCGGATCGTGAGCAAGCTCCAGTCGCGTACGCCTCGCCCGGCGGACGAGGCCCCCGACACCCCGGCCTAGCCTAGTTCGCGCGCTTATCGGCGTCGGCGTGCGCGCGCTCGACCTTGACCCGCACCCAGTGCTCGAGGCGGGGGACCTCGATCTTCTGCCAGTCGCCGCTGAGGCGCAGCGCGAGGAACGACTCGAACAGCGCGTCGACGGTCTCGCGCAACCACTCCCCGGCGCCGAGCTTCTCGGCGAGGGGGTCCTCGACCTCGTCGTCCTCCTCGAGGGCCGGGACCTTCACGCTGAGGAGGTCGAGGGACTCGGTGTCGAGGGTGAACTGCCACTCGCGGTTGCCCTCGGCGGCGATCAGCTTGGCCTTGTGCAGCATGAGCCCGTTGGCCAGGGCCCCGGCCGCCTCGGCGCGCAGCGTGGGGTTGCCGCCGCGAAGGCTGGTGCGCGGCCCCTCGTCGTCCCAGCCACAGAGGCTGAGGCTGTCCTCGACGACGATCGCGACGTGCCGCCCGTCGAGGTCGAACTCACCGCCCTCGACCTCGGTGCGGAACCATAGCCAGGTGAGGAACTCTTGGGCGAGGAAGCTGCGCTCGACTGCGAAGGCGACGTCCGTTGCTGCCATGGAATTGCTCGTCTTTCTGGGGGCCCGGGAAGCGGGTCGGTGGGGTGAAGAGGCCTCGGAGCTGAGTGGGGGCGAGGGGTCCTCGGAGAGGCCCCGAAGCCCCCCTTAGGCGCCGACCATCTCGGGGGCGGAGCTGCCCTGGGGGGCGGCGCGCAGCTCGAGCGGGCGCACCTCGCGCAGCTTCTCGAGCAGCCCGGCGGTGCGCGCGTAGCCGGCCGCCTGCAGCCCGGGGATCTGCGGGCTGATCTCGGTCTCGAAGGAGCGCTCGAACAGCGCGCGGAAGGCCTCGTTGACCGTCTTCGAGGTGTTCTGCAGGTAGACCTTGCGCTTCTCCAGGTTCCAGAACACGCCGTAGGCCTTCTGGGTCGGCGGGGTCTCCTCGGAGAGGCGGAGGCGGATCTCTTCCTTGATCTCGCGCTTGCGGCGGTTGGAGAGCCGCTCCAAGCCCTCGGCGTCGAGGGCCGCCTGGATCTCCAGGGCCGCGTGGGCGTTGATCAGCGACGCGGGGACCTTCCGCGTGTCGATCCGCAGGGCGAAGGTCACGTAGGGCCCGTGGAACAAGCGGTGCTTGTCGAAGTCGCCGTCGAACAGGTGCGCCGGCGCGACCCAGCCCTGGGCGATCCCCTCTTCACCCGACGCCAGTCCGGCGAACGCGAAAGTGCTCAGGCGCTCGCAGATGTACTCCGGTTCGAAGCGCGTGCGCTTGCCGCCGAGGTCGTACTGGCGAAACGTGAGCGATCCCTTGCCGACCAGCATGGGAACCATCCTTTCTTGCGCGACCGAACTAGCGTCGGGCGAATGGGGCGGGAGAGTGCTCGAGGCCGCATGAACGTTGGCCTCGGGGCAACACGCCGCACTCTACGCCAACCATCCGACATCCTCGGGATGGTCCTTGGATGTGGTTGTTCGGCGGGGAGTTACGCGCCGCCGGCACGCCGCCCCCGAATCCGGCTAGACTCGAAGAGCAGGAGGACGTGTGACGGACCGGCCGGACAGCCCCGCGGGGAAGCTCCTCGAGCAGCTCAAGCAGCGCAGCTGCGAGCGGTTCACGCTCCAGCGCACGATCCTCTCCTTCCCGGAGTACCTCGACCTGGTGGTCGAAGACCCGACCCTCCACACCCGCAGCGCCCCGCTCTACCTGCGCGACCTGTTCGATCACTTCGGCACGGTCGAGGTCGACACACCGCGCGGCCGCCAGCGGCGCTTCAAGCTCTTCGACGCCGAGTTCAACGGCGGCCAGACCCGGGTCCTCGGGCAGGAGACCCTGCAGAACGAGGTCTACAAAGAACTCCAGACCTTCTGCGAGCGCGGGCGTGTCGACAAGCTGATCATGCTTCACGGGCCCAACGGCACCGCCAAGTCGACCTTCGTCGAGTGCCTGACCGCGGGCATGGAGCACTACTCCCAGCTCCCCGAGGGGGTGCTCTACACGTTCAACTGGGTGTTCTCCGACCGGCCGGAGGGCTCGAGCTTCGGCTTCCTCGAGAAGGACCCGCGCCCCGGCGGCGCCTCCATGGCCTACCTCGAGCCCGAGGAGCTCTCCTTCAAGCTGGGGTCGGACCTCAAGGACCACCCGCTGCTCCTGGTCCCCACCGACGATCGGGAGCACCTGCTGCGTGAAGCCTTCGCGACCGCGCGCCAGGGGTTCCGCCTGCCCGAGGCGATCGCCCAGGGCGACCTGAGCCCCAAGAACAAGGCGATCTTCAGCGCGCTGGCCAACGCCTACAAGGGCGACCTGCAGCGCGTCTACACCCACGTGCAGGTCGAGCGGCTCTACGTCAGCCGACGCTACCGCCGCTGCGCGGTCGTGATCCAACCTCAGCGCAACGTCGACGCGGCCTCGCGCCCGCTGAACCTGGAGAAGAGCTACCGCCTCCCGCCGGTGCTGAACCAGTCGAGCCTCAGCGAGCTCTCGGGCGACCTCGTCGACGCCAACCGCGGACTCGTGGAATACTCGGACTTCTTCAAGCGTCCGCTCGAGCTGAGCAAGTACCTGCTCACCACGAGCGAGAAGGGCACGATCAGCCTCCCCGACGCGACCGCGCAGCTCGACTGCGTGCTGCTCGCGACGTCGAACGAAAAGAACATGACGCTCTTCAAGCGGAACCCCGACTTCCCCTCGTTCAAGGGGCGCTTCGAGCTGATCCGCGCGCCGTATCTGCTGCGCTGGTCGGTCGAGGAGCAGATCTACGCGCGCGAGATCCCGGCGATCGCCAACCACAAACCCGTGGCGCCCCACACCACGCGGATCGCGGCGCTGTGGGCGGTGCTCACGCGGCTGCGCCGACCGCAGCCCGATCACTACGAGGGCGACGTCAAGCCGCTGGTCGCGCGCCTGAACCCGCTGGAGAAGGCCCACCTCTACAACGACGGGAGCCTGCCCGAGAGCTGGAGCGACACCGAGCGCCGCGAGCTGCGCCGACATATCGAGCAGCTCGCCTGCGAGTGGGACGTGGTCGAGGAGGAGTTCGAGGGCCTCCCCGACACGGCCTACGAGGGCCGCCGCGGGGCGAGCCCGCGCGAGGTCAAGAGCCTGCTCCAGGACGCGGTCCTCGACGACGACTCACCCTGCCTCTCGCCCCTGGCGGTGCTCAAGGCGATCCGCGCCCTCGCGGCAGATCGCCGGCTCTACGAGTTCCTCCGCCTCGACCCCGACGCCGGCTACTGCGACGTGGAGCGGTTGACCGACTACGCCGAGAGCGAATACCGCCGCCTCGTGCGCAACGAGGTCCACGAGTCGCTGTCGCTGGTCGCCGAGGGCGCCTACGAGCAGCTCTTCGAGGATTACTTCCAGCACGTGCGAGCCTTTGACGCCGGGGAGAAGGTGTTCAACGCCCACACCCAGCGCCACGAGCCCGCGTCGACGCAGCTCATGGAGCGCGTGGAGAGCCGCGTCGGGATCGGCGACACCAAGCCCAAGGACTACCGCAAGGGCCTGATCCTGAGGATCGCGGCCTGGGTGATCGACCACCCTGGGCAGCCCGTCGCCTACCGCGAGATCTTCTCGGACATCTTCACCGCGCTGCGCGCCCACTATCACAAGGAGCGCGAGGTCGCGATCACGCAGTTCCAGACCCAGCTCCTGCGCTACGGCACCGAAGACTGGGTCACCGTCGACAAGGCCGACCAGCAGCGGGTCACCGAAGCCTTCGAGCGCCTGCGCGAGATCGGCTACGACGAGGTGTGCGCCAAGGAGGCGCTGAGCTACGTCCTCCGCCACCAGGGCGAGGAGTAGGCAGCAGGCCCGAGCCGGCTCCTCATCCTCCGGAAACGAAGCGCCCGCGAACCGGGGGGAGGTTCGCGGGCACTTCGTGGGCTGCGGCGTGGCGGGCGCCGCGTTCCGGGAGAGTTGGGTCGCTACTTACTTCTTGAGGCCCTCGCGGACCTGGGCGTAGGCGGCGTCGAGGGCCCGGCGCAAGGTCCACGCCTTCTCGCTGGGCGCCTCGCTGGAGGCCAGCGCTGCGCGGAGCTGCCGGCGAACGTCTTGCGGGAACAGCTCGCCCTCGAGCTCGAGCAGCGCGGTCGCCGCGAGCTCGTAGACCGCGCTGCACGCGGCCGGGTTGCCGTCGTTGAAGAGCGGCGCGCCGGTGTCGACGGCGAGCTCGATCACCGCGCGGGCCTTGCTCGCCGGGTCTTCGCTCACGGTCGGGGCGGGCGCGGCCACAGCCGGGGGCAGGAGCACGGCGTCGATCACGTGGATCACGCCGTTCCGCGCGGCGACGTCGGGCGCGACGATCGAGACCCCCGAGACCTGGAGCCCGTTCGCGTAGCCGAAGCTGAGCTCGGTCCCCGCGAGGGTCGGGGCCTGGCCCGCCGCAGCGGCGGCGTCGGCGTAGACTCGACCCTGGACCACGTGGTGCAGCAGGATCCGCTTCAGCGCGTCCTTGTTCTCGGGCCGGAGCAGGCTGGCCACCGTGCCCTCGGGGAGCTTGGCGAAGGCGGCGTCGGTCGGGGCGAACACGGTGAGCGGCTCGTCGCCAGTCAGGGCGCCGACGAGGCCGGCGGCCTTGGCCGCCGCGACCAGGGTCGAGAAGGTCTTGGCCTCGACCGCCACGGTCGCCAGGTCGCGCAGCTCGGGCAAGAGCACCCGGTCGACGACGTGGATCACGCCGTTGCGGCAGCGCAGCTCGGCGGCGGCGACGGTCGCCTCACCGAGCTTCAGCGCGCCCGCCTCGCTCGCGACCTGCAAGCGCTGGCCGGCGAGGGTCGTCAGCCGCGGCGCGCGCAGCAGCGCGGGCAATCCGACGTCGCCCGCGACCACGTGCTGAAGGAGCACGGTGCGCAGCGCGCCCTTGTTCTCCGGCTTCAGCAGGTGCGCGACGGTGCCCTCGGGCAGCTTGGCGAAGGCCGCGTCGCTGGGCGCGAACACGGTCAGCGGGCCCTCCCCGGAGAGCGCCTCGACCAGACCCGCGGCCTTCGCCGCGGCGAGGAGGGTCGAGAAGTTCCCGGCCGACTGCGCGGCCTCGACGAGGGTGGGCGCCCCGCCCTGGGCCACGGCGCCGGGCGCGCCAGCGCCCTTGTAGGCCACGATCGAGGCGACCTCGAGCGCGAAGGGTCCAGCTTGCTTGTCGTAGAGCATGAAGCCGACCGAGTTGATCGCCGAGGTCTTCAGCGCGGGCCCCTTGAGCTTGCGCCCGAAGGTGGTCGGCACCCACTTCGAGAACGGGATCCGCACGGTGGTCCACTCGTTCTCCTGCGTGGAGAAGTCGGCCCAATAGGCGATCCAACGCGAGGTGTCCTTGGTGCGCAGGCTCAGCTTGTAGGTGCGCCCGTCGCCGCGCACGCGGACCTCGAGCCCGTCGTAGTCACCGAGCTGCAGGTCTTGCTCGCGGGTGCGAATGCTGCTGAAGCCGCCGTTGTTCTCGAGCGAGATCTCGCCGGAGAACAGCAAGGTCCCGTCCTTGGTCCGCGCGGAGTCGCCCTGGGAGCGGCCCCCCATGACGCCGTCGTTGACCGCCTGCCAACGGAGGGAGTCCTTGCCGTCGAAGGCGGTGAGCGTGCGTGAGTCCGCGGCGAGCGCGAGGGCGGGGAGCGCGACCGCGGCCGCGGCGGAGAGCAAGAGCGAGGTGGGGGTCATGGGGCCTTCCAGGGGTCCGGGGTCCGTGAGATCCCCAGCATGGCAGACGTCCACATAATGTCCATATTTAATGCTACAAAAGCTAGACTTGAGGTGTAAGTCAAGGCACAGCAGTGGCCTCGCGTCACCCGACTCGGCTGAGGTTCCTGCGCTAGCTGGCGGTCCGCGGCGCGCCGATCGCCTCGAGCAAGGCGGTGACCTGCCCCGCAGAGGGGAGCCCCCACTCCGGGCGGTAGTCGAAGACCTCGGTCGCCGTCCGCGAGCCGTAGGCGTCGTCGAGGATCTCCATGCGATCGCTCGAGATCAACGCGGGGTGCGGCACCCCAGCGGCGTAGCTCATGCGCTTCATTTCCTTGCGCAAGGCGACCACGTAGTTGGCGAGTCGCGCGGCCTTGAGCGTGGGGTCGAGCCCGCGCATGAGCCACGCGTTCTGGGTCGCGACGCCCGCGGGGCAGTGCCCGGTGTGGCAGCGCTGGGCCTGAATGCAGCCGATCGCGAGCATGGCCTCGCGGGCGACCATGATCAAGTCGGCGCCCAGCGAGCACGCCAGCAACGCGGCCTCGGGGAAGCCGAGCTTGCCCGAACCAGCGAACACCACCCGATCGGCGATTCCGCGCTGGGCGAACTCACGGTAGACCCGGCTGAAGCCGAGCTTGAAGGGGACCGCCACGTGGTCCGTGAACGCGAGCGGCGCCGCCCCGGTGCCGCCCTCCCCGCCGTCGACGGCTATGTAGTCGACGCCGCGCCCCGGGTCGTTGCTCATGGCCTCGGCCAGGTCGACCCAGAAGCCCAGGTCACCCACGGCCGACTTGATCCCGACCGGGAGCCCAGTCGCCTCGGCCAGGCGCTCGACGAAGTCCAGCAAGCCGTCGACGTCCTTGAACTCACGGTGCGCCGAGGGGCTGAGGCAGGCCTGCCCCTGAGGGATCCCGCGGATCTGGGAGACCTCGGCGGTGACCTTGGCCGCCGGCAGCACGCCGCCGAGGCCAGGCTTGGCGCCCTGGCTGAGCTTGACCTCGATCGCGCGCACGGGCTTGGTGTTGACCGCCTCGATCAGCTTCTCCAGGCAGAAGCTGCCGTCGTGGTTTCGCGCGCCAAAGTAGCCCGTGCCGAGCTGCCAGATCAGCTCGCCGCCCTTGAGGTGGTAGGGCGAGATCCCGCCCTCGCCGGTGTTCTGCAGGCACCCGGCCAGGGCGCAGCCGCGGTTGATCGCCTCCACCGCGCGCGCACCGAGCGAGCCGTAGCTCATGGCCGAGACGTTGACGATCGAGGCCGGCCGGAAGGCCTTGGCTCGCCCCCGCGCCTCGCCGAGGACCTTGGCGCAGGGCAACGAGAACGCGGGGTCGTAGCCCGGGTCGCCCTCGTGTTCCTCGAGCAGAGGAAAGACCGAGTGCTTGAGCACGAGGTAGTTGTTGCTGCCCTCGAGGTCGTTGTCGGTGCCGAAGCCGAAGTAGGAGTTCTCCTTCTTGGCCGAGGAGTAGACCCACCGCCGCTGGTCGCGGCTGAAGGGCCGCTCCTCGTCGTTGTCGGTCACGATGTATTGCCGCAGCTCGGGCCCGATCATTTCGAGCAGATAGCGCAGGTGCCCGATCAGGGGGAAGTTGCGCAGGATCGCGTGCTTCTTCTGAAACACGTCGTAGATCGCGACCAGGAGCAGGAACCCGCCGACGCCAATCAGAACCCAAGCCCACGGTGCCATGCCAACCTCGCAGAGCGTGAGGTTCGCAGGGGCCCAGGGACACCGCAAGGCGGCCACGCCGCGAGGGGGCTCGGGACGAGCTCCCCGAAACGCGCTATCCTGCGAGCTTCGCGAGGTGAACCGTGCGCACGATCACGATCCAAGGACCCGGAAAGAACGCCCTGGGCGGAGCGCTCATGGAGCGCCTCCACCGCGAGTTCGAGGACGCGGGCGGCGAGCCCGTGCTGCTCACCGGCGAGGGCGACGCGTTCTCGGCGGGGCTCAACCTCAAGGAGCTGCTCGACCTCGACCGCGAGGGCATGAGCGGGTTCTTGAGCCTCCTGGGCGACCTCTCGGGGCTGATCTTCGACTACCCCGGGCCGGTGGTCGCCTGCGTCAACGGCCACGCGATCGCCGGCGGCCTCGTGCTCGCGCTGTGCTGCGACTGGCGGGTCGGAACGAGCGACCCGCGCGCGCGGATCGGGCTGAACGAGGTCGCGCTCGGGCTGCGCTTCCCCGCCCGTCTGCTGCGCATGCTGCGCTACCAGGTCCCCATGCTCGACCGCGTGGCCCTCGACGCGGGGCTGTTCGCGCCCGCCGACGCCCTGCGCCTGGGCCTGCTCGACGAGCTCGCCGACGACCCGCTGGTGGTCGCCCACGAGCGCCTGGCCGCCCGGGCCAAGCACCCGACCACCGGCTACGCGGCGGCCAAGGCCTCGCTCCGCCACGGGGTCTCCGCGAGCAACGCGGAGGAGGAACGAGAGTTCCTCGAGGCCGTCGTCCCGGCCTGGGTCGCGCCCGAGATCAAGAACCGCGTGCGGGCCGCCCTCGGCAAGTAGAGCCGGGGCTCGTCGGGGAGCCGGCCTCGGCGGAGGCTCAGGCCTCGGGGCGGAAGCAGAAGCCCACCCCGCGCACGGTGGTCAGGTGCACGGGGCGCTGCGGGTCGCGCTCGAGGCGGGCGCAGAGCCCCTCCATGAGCTGCGCCAGGACCCTCGTCCCGGGGTGCGGGTCGTTGCCCCACACCGCCTCGAGCACCTCCTCGCGGGTCACGACTTCGCCCGGGCGCGCGGCCAGCGCGCGCAGGAGGCCGACCTCCTTGGCCTGGAGGTGGTGCTCCTGCCCGTCCCAGGCCTTGGCGTGAAAGCCGCGCAGGTCGACCGTGTTTCCGCCGAAGCTCAGCGGAGGCTCGCCCGCGTCCGAGGGCTGCGGCTTGCGGCGCAGCAGACTGCCCACGCGCAGGAGGAGCTCGCGCAGCGAGAAGGGCTTGGCCAGGTAGTCGTCGCCTCCACGCTCGAGGCCGTGGATCCGGTCGTCGACGCCGCCCTTGGCGGTGAGGAACAAGATCAGGACCTCGGGCTTGGCCGCGCGCAAGGCCTCGCACACCGCGTAGCCGTCGAGCTTGGGCATCATGACGTCGAGCACGACCAGGTCGAAGTCCTCGGCGAGCGCGCGCGCCAGCCCGGCCTCGCCGTCGACGGCGACCTCGACCTCGTGGCCCTCGTCCTGCAGGTTCTCCTGGATCCCGAGGGCCAGGTTCTGCTCGTCCTCCACGACCAGGATCCGCGCGCTCACGCCGCGACCTCCTGCGCCGCCGGCCACAGCACCTGAAAGGTCGCGCCCTTGCCGATCCCCTCGCTCGTCGCCGACACCTTGCCTCCGCTGGCCTCCACGAGGCTGCGCACGAGATACAGGCCGAGGCCCACGCCGCGGCTGGTGCGCCGCAGCTCGTCGCCCAGGCGGTAGAACTTCACGAACAGCCGGCTCGACTCGCTGGTCGGGAAGCCGACCCCGTTGTCGCTGACGGTGAGCTTCACGTAGCGCCCCTCGCGCGCGCCAGCGAGGTGCACCTCGGGCCCGTCGCACTTGGCGAGCGCCTTGCCCGCGTTGTCGAGCAGGTTCGTGACCACGATCTGAACCTCGGTCCGGTCGCCGAGCAGGACCAGGCCCTTGGGCAGGCCGTTGTGGATCGTGACCCCGCAGGCGGTGAACGAGGGCCGCAGCGAGTCGACCACGCGCTCGACCACTTCGGCCAGATCGAGCGGCTGCGGGTCGTGCTTGATCCCGCCCTCCTCCAGGCGGCGCGTCTCGAGCAGGTTGGTGGTCGTCGTCTCCAGCCGCTCGGTCTCCTCCTGGATCCGCAGGAGCAGCTTGTCGCGCCGCTCCTTGGGCGGGTCGCGCAGGCTGAGGGTCTCCGCGGTCAGGCGAATGCTCGCCACCGGGCTCTTGAGCTCGTGGCTCACCGCGGCCACGAAGTTCTCCTGCATGCGCAGCAGGCGGGCGCGCTGGCGCAAGGTGCGCAGGAGCACGATCAGCCCGATCACGAGCACCACCAGGAAGAAGCTGCCTTCCCAGCCGTAGCGCACCACCCGTCGCCGCAGGCGGCGCTCGGCCTTGGCCAGCGCCGCGGCGTCGATCTGGGGGCCGTCGGGTCGGAACTGGAGCTCGGGGAAGGAGGGCGCGACCTCCTCGGGGGCGACCCCCGCGGCGAGCAGCTGCCGCGCCTGCTGCACGTCGGCCCGCAGGAAGCCCTCCGCCTGCTCGCGGACCTCGGTCGTGAAGCGCGCCTGGTCGACGATCCACCAGGTCGTCTGGGCGACGCAGAGCACGAGCACGAAGCCGTAGATCAGCTGCACCCGCCGCGTGGGGTCGGCGCTGCTCACGCTCCGCTCCCCGCGCCGGGCTCGTCGGGCAGCTCGTCGAGGGTCGCGAGCAGCTCGGGGTCGCCCTTGGCGAGGAAGGCCTCGACCCCGGCGAAGCCGTGCTCGAAGGCGACCCCCTTCAGCCCCTCGCTCGGGAGGTGCGCGAAGCGCCGCGCGAGGGTCGAGAGCCAGCGGTCGAGGGCCGCGCGCTCCGCCTCCCCGAGCCCGCTCAGCTCCTTCTTCAGCAGGCGCTCGAGCCCGGCTTGCGCCGTCTGCTGGTAGCGGCGCTGGATCGCGCCGACCACCGGGCCGAGCATGCGCTGCGCGAGGCGGCGACGGAAGGCGACCAGCGCCTCGTCGACCAGCACCCGCGCGTCGGCCATTTCGACCAGGCGCTGGTCCCGGGTCGAAGCGGCCTCGTCGATCACGTCCTGGAGCGCCACCCGCGGGACCCCCGCCGCCTGGGCGTCCTGGGGGTCGACGTCGGGCTTGACCGCCAGGTCGACCGCGAGCGGCGGGCGGCCCGAGGGCGCCTGCGCGGCCAGCCGCTCGAGGGCGCCGCGGGTGAGCACGGGCCCCTCGGCGCCGGTCGCCAGCACCAGCGCCTCGACGCCGGGGGGCGTCGCGCAGAACTCGGCGAGGGCCAGGGCTCGCGCCCCCACCTGCTGCGCGAGCGCCTCGGCCCGGTCCAGGGAGCGGTTGACCACGACCACGCCGTGGCCTTCGGCGACCAGGGCGCGCGCGCAGCGCTCGGTCATGGCCGAGACCCCGACCAGGGCCACCGCGCCAGGCGTCTCGCCGAGCCGCGCGCGCACGCGGTCGAGGGCGATCTCGGCCAGGGACACCCGCCCGCTGCTGACGCCGGTGAGGGTGTGCACTCGGCTGGCGACCTTCAGCCCCTCCTCGAGCACGAGCCCCAGACGCAGGCGGCAGAGGTCTGCGGCCCGCGCGTGCTTGAGCGCCTCGCGCAGCTGCCCCGCGATCTCGGTCTCGCCGACCTTGGCCGAGTCGAGCCCCGCCCCCACGAGGAACACGTGCTCGGCGGCGCCCTCGCCCGCCCAGGCGCGAAAGATCCGCTCGGCCTCCCCGGGCTCGGGGTCGCGCCCGGTGAAGTAGCGGAACACCCGGGGACGGTAGGCGGCGAGCGGGGTCTTGCCGTCGGAGACGAAGCCGACCTCGACCCGGTTGCAGGTCGCGAGGTAGAAGACCTCGCGCGCCCCGATCGACCGCGCGAGCTCGGGGAGCATGCGCGCGCGCTCCTCGGGGCCCCGAGTGAACGGCGCGAGGGCCTCAGGGCCCCCGGAGCGCCAGGAGATACCGACTACACCGATCCGGTCCACACCCTAGTGTCGCACCGGCGAGCGAACTCTCCAAACCTAGCAGTCGACTCGAGTGCGCCCCAGGTCGTCGTCGTCGTCGCTCTCGGGGGTGGCGCGCTTGGCGGTCGCGCGGCGGATCGTCTCCCGCATGGCCTCGGTCATGCGCTTCACGCGCTCGGGGTCGCCCGCGCGGTTGCCGAGCTCGACGAGCTGTGGTTCGAGCTTGCTCCAGGTCTCCTTGAGCTGCGCGTAGCCCTTCCGCCCCTGGACCTGCGCCTGGCTCCCGACCTGGTTCAAGGACTTGGCGAGCTCGCCCTCGAACGCGGTGAGCTTCGGCCCGAGGGTCTCCTTCCAGAACGCGCGCGCGTCGCGTCGCCCGAGCTTGGTCTCCTCCCGGAGCTCCTCCCCCAGCGCCTTGAGCCCAGCCTTGAGGTCGTCGAACAAGCGCGTCTTACCTGGCATGGCCGCCTCCTCTGCCCCAGGGTAGCGCCTGGGGCGCCAACGCGCGTGAGCTCTCGCTGCTTCGCTGCGAGCGCGGGGGCCTCGGAGAGGCCTGAGATTCGACCCGCCCCGGCTTTCCCTCCCCCCCGCGCCCGCGGCCCCTTGGGGGTGAGCTCTCGCAGCTTCGCTGCGAGCGGCCTCGGAGAGGCCTGAGATTCGACCCGCC
>JAGQRJ010000096.1 GCA_020425635.1 Planctomycetota bacterium
ATGGCCTGGGGCTCGGGCTCGGGCTCGGGCTCACGCTGACCGCGCTCGAGGGCGGCCTTCAGCGCGGGCAGCTCCTCGTCGCGCACCCTCACGAAGTGGCTGCTCACGTCGAACCCACCGGCGCGCAACGCGGTCAAGAGCGCGGCAGAGCTCAAGCCCCACTCCCAGGCCAGGTGATAGAGCCGGATATCCGCGGCAGCAGGGTAGGCCGAGATCACAGGGTCGAAGCATGCATGGGTGAAACCTCGCAGTCGTTACGCGCAGGCAGGCTTGGGCCGGAGCATAGCCAAAGCGCCGGCAGCTGACACGCCCCAGCGCGGCTCAAAACGGCGCGTAGGCGGGGCAGTCGAGGGGGCCGTAGCACACCTCGCTCACCTCCAGCGCGCCCTTGCCCGCGTCGCTGGGCATGCGGCAGGCCCACACGCAGCTCGCGCAGGGGCCCTCGGCCAGGGCACCCTCGCCGAGCGGGCGGTGCCCAGCCGCGCGGTAGACCTCGAGTGGTTCGGGCGCGCCGAGGTAGGGCGGCCCGCCTGGCGCGGGCTCCGGGCCCGGCTCGCGCGCGAGCTTGCTCGCCTTGTGCAGGTCGCAGGCGTGGCCCGCGGGGTCGTCGATCGCGACGCCAGCGCCGCTCGCGCGGTCGCCCGCGCGGAACCCGTGTTTGCCCTGCGCCGCCTTGCCGAGGCCCACGGCGAAGGTCCGCGCGACCTCGCCGAGGGTCCCCTCGAGCACGAGCACGTAGCCCTGGTAGCTGTGCTTGGCCTCGCCGCCGAGCAGCACCGACTTGATCCGCGGGCGGACCGCGAGCACGGTGCCCGACCAGCTGAGCTTCTCGGCCGCGCCCGAGGCGGCGCGCTTGCGCTTGGTCGGCGCGCGCTTGCGCTTGGCGTTGGGCAGCGCGAGCAAGGCCTCGATCAGCGGCGAGGCGTGGGCGCGGTCGAGGTGCGCGAGCTTGCGCACCCCGCCGACCTCGAGCAAGAGCGCCTCCAGCGCTTGCTCGCTGAGCCCCTTCTGCTCGAGGAGCGACTCGACGAAGGCCAGCTGCTTCTCGCTCGGGGGGTCGATCGCGCCCAGGCCCGCGGCCAGCGCCGCCTCGTCGGCGGCGTGCTCGCGGGCCTGGCCGAGCCACGCCCGCACCACCTCGAGCGGCGCCTCGAGGGGGGGCTCCTCGGCGTCGGCGAGCCAGGCGCGCAGGCGCTGTTCGCGGGTCTCGGGCTTGACCTTCGCGCGCCAGGGCTTGAGCTCGTCCCAGGTCGTGCCCGGGCTGACCTTGCGCGCCTCGGAGATCCCCATGCGCACGGCGACCCGACCGTCGAGGCGCACCGCCAGGGCGAGCGGGACCACCGGCGGCACGAGGGTCGAGAAGTCCTGCACGTCGCCCTGACGGTCGACGGGGTAGACCCGAGCCAGCTCGGCGAAGGCGCAGCCGAAGCCCGGCTTGGCCTCGAGCAGCGCCTGCTGGATCACGGGCGCCAGGCCGCTGGTGTGCAGGAGCGGACAGCGGCGGGCCTCGCCTTCGGGGTCGGCGTGCTCGGCCAGGCGCTCGTTGGCCTCGTGCTCGAGCGCGGTCAGCCGCTGCTGGAGCTCGGACTCGAAGGACTCGGGGGTGACGGGCTCGAGCTCGGGGACCGCGAGCAGCTCCGCGGCTGCTGCCCGCAGCCTCCGCTGCGCCTCGGTCTCTCCTGCCCGCGCGTCTTCGGTGCCCACCGCGCCTCCTCTCCGGAGCCTACCGAATCGAGCCTCGGGCGGGGCCGTCGAGCACCGCGGCGAAGGCGTCGTGGTCGGCCACCGCGGCGGCCGCGCGGGTCACGAGCCGACGCGCCGCGGCCTCGTCCATGAGCCCGCCGATCGCGAGGGTCACGACCATGGCCTCGAAGGGGTAGCTGAGGTGCGCTGCGTAGCGCCCCTCGAGGTCGGTCAGGTCGGCCGCGGGCACCCCAGCCCCCAGCAGCGCGCTCCGGTAGCGCGCGAGCAGCGCCCCCTCGGCCTCGCGGCGCACCTCGGGCTCCAGGCAGGTCGCCAGCAAGTAGGCCACGTCGCCCACGCCCTCCCCGATCCGGACCAGCTGCCAGTCGAGGAGCGCGGGGCGCCCCGCGCTCCAGTAGAGGTTCCCGGGGTGGCAGTCGTGGTGCACC
>JAGQRJ010000646.1 GCA_020425635.1 Planctomycetota bacterium
CGTAGCGGTCGCGGGGGTCGGTCGCGAGGCAGCGCGCGACTACGCGCTCCAGCCAGGGCGGGACGTCGGGGCGGCGCCTCCGCAGCGGGGTGAGCTCGCCGTCGGCCACCCTGCGCAGGGTCTCCAGGGCGCTCGCGCCCCCCGCCGGCGGCTGGCCGCCGAGCAGCGCGTAGAGCAGCGCGCCGAGGCCGTAGACGTCGGTCTGCGGGCCGACCGGCTGGCCGAGGGCTTGCTCGGGGGCGAGGTAGCCGGGGGTCCCGAGGACCTCCCCGGTCTGGGTGATCGTGTGCGCGGCGTCGCCGCGGGTGAGGCCGAAGTCGGCGAGCTTGAGCTGATCCCCGTCGAGGAGCACGTTGGCCGGCTTGAGGTCGCGGTGCACGAAGCCGCGCGCGTGGACGAAGGCCAGGGTGTCGGCCAGCAGGACGCCCCAGCGCACCACGCGCGGGATCGGCTGCGCGCCCTCGGCCCGCAGCCGGTCTTCGAGGGAGCCGTCGGGGAGGAGCTCCATGATCAGCTGCGGGGGCGGTCCGGGGAGGAGGGCGAGGGCGCGCACCACGTGGGGGTGGCGCAGCACGACGAGCGCCTCGGCCTCGCGCGCGAAGCGCGCGGCGTCGTCGGGCGAGTAGGGCTCGGCGAGGGTCTTGATCGCGACCGGGCAGCCGCGCTGGTGGTCCCAGCCGCGGTAGACCACGCCCCCGCCGCCCTTGCCGAGGACCGAGATGACCTCGAACCGGCTCACGCTCCCTCCCCGGGGCGACCCGACCGCGCGCGGGGGCTCTGCGCCGCCTCCTTCAGCGCGGAGCCCACTCGCCGGGGAGCCAGCGATCCCACACCTCGACGCGGTCCTTGACGCTGCCGGCGAGGTAGCGGCCGTCGGGGCTGAGTTGGATCGTGCCGTAGGCGGGAAACTCGCCCTCCTCCACCAGGGCTCGCTCTGCGAGCCGCCACACCTGGAGCACCCGGCCGCCGCGGTCGAGGCGGCCGTAGGCGTAGAGCAGCCCGGCGGGTGTCCAGCGCAAGGCGGAGTGTTCACCGTCGACCGCCTTGTGCCCCACGAACTCGATCAGCTCCCCCTCGGGGTTCGCCAGCATGTCCCAGCGCTCGCCGCGCACGTCGGCCTCGATCAGCTGGCCAATGTCCGTGCCCACCAGGAACCATCCGCCGGGCAGCCCCTGCAGGGCCTTGACCCGCGCCGTGAACATGCGCTTGACGACGACCGCGTCGTCGGCGAGGCGCACGACCCGCAAGGCGTCGACGGAGACCTGCTCGTCGGGGTCGCGGCCGGCGAACACGGCGTGGGTGCCGTCGGGGGTGAGCGTCACGACACGCACGCTCGCGCTCGGGAGAGGCGAGCTCCCCGCGAGCTCGATCGCGAGGGAGCCGTCGGGTTGCAGGCCGCAGAGGAGCCAGCGCTCGCCCGCGAGGGCGAGGAGCGCGCGGCCGTCTCCGGAGAGCAGGAAGCTCGACCCGTGGTCGAAGGCGGGGTCCTCGAGCGCGGCGGGGGGGGCCGGGGCGACGGAGGAGCTTGACCTTCGTGGCGACAGCCGCGGGAGGAAGGTGATCAGGCGCTTGGCTCCGTCGCGCACCTGCACGGCCCACAGGCCTTGGCGCGAGGGGGCGGCGAGCACCTGGAGGTCGATCAAGCCCGGAGGGACCGCGTGCTCGGTGCGCTGTCGGGTCGCCCACGCCCAGCTCCAGAGGCCCCGCTGAGCGATCCGACCGTCGCACACGTAGAGCGCCTCGCGCGCGCTGGCGAGCCCGGGGGCGAGGGCTCCCGCGGCCGGGAGGATCCAGCGCGGCTCCGCCCGGCGACGGGCGACGAGCGCCGCCTCCACCTCCGCGCGCCGCGGGTCGGTGGGGAAGCGCTCGAGCCAGGCCTCGCCCGCGTCGAGGAACGCCGCGGCCGAGGGGAGGGCTCGGGCCGCGGCCCACGCCGCCGCAGGATCGCCCACGGAGGCGGAGC
>JAGQRJ010000647.1 GCA_020425635.1 Planctomycetota bacterium
CGGCGCTGCCCGCGGCGAGCACCGCCACCGCCGCGCTGCCGGGGCCGGGGACCGCCGTCGCGACCCCCACGTCGCCCCAGGCGAGCTCCTCCAGGCAGAGCACCTCGGCCCGCGCGTCGAGGTCGTCGGAGCCCCCCAGGCGCTCGGGCAAGGGCAGGGTCGTGACCCCCAGCTCGACCAGGGCGCCCGCGAGCTCGGCGGTCAGCCCGCGAGCCTCCTCGAGCTCGCGCAGCTGCGGCCGGATCTCCTCGCTCGCGAAGCCGCGCACGGCCTCGACGATCGCTTGCAGGTCCTCGTCGGCCTCGAAGTTCATGCTCATTCGTCCCCCTCTGGCTCACCCTCTGCGGCGTCGGTGAGCAGGTCGATCATGGCGTTGAGGATCTCCAAGAAGCGCCGGGCCTCATGCTCGGGCAGCTCCTTGACCAGCTGGCGCATGGCGCCGAACTTGCTCGCGCCCTTGGGCAGCGATCCGAGCAGCTCGTGGCCCGCGGGGGCGAGCACGACCTTGACCGTGCGCCGGTCGGTCTCCGAGCGCTCGCGGCGCACGAGCTCGCGCGCCTGCAGGCGGTCGACGATCCCGCTCAGGGTCGAGCCCGAGACGAGCATGAGCCCGGCGAGCTGCGACTGGGTCTGCTCGCCCCGGCGCTCGAGGATCCTCAGCGCCGAGAGCTGCGCGGCGGTGACCCCGTAGCCCCGGGTCAGCGCCTGGTTGAACTGCCGCGCGCCCCAGAACAGGCGCACCAGGCTGTTGAACACCTCGTCGGCCAGGTTGTTGGCGGTCGAGGGGGTCAAACGCGGCGCGTCCTGATCGTTCGCATGCGAACAATCTAGCCCAGCCCCAGGTGAGGCGCAAACCGACCGCGGGACCGCAGGCTGCTAGTCCCCGTCGGGCCCGGGCGCGGGGCGCAGGTAGATCGGGTTCGCGAGCACGAAGGGGTCGCCGTCGAGGTAGGCCTCGACCCGGTAGACCCCGGGCCGCCTGGGGGAGTAGCGCAGCTCGCCGCGCCCCTGGGCGACGAGGAAGCCGTCGCGCAGCAAGCGCAGCTCGGCCTCCCCCGGCGCCGCCGCGCGCAGCGAGAGCCCCGGGCGCCAGGGGAGCGCCTCGCCCAGGTCGGCGACCAGCGCGCCCTCGGCGTCGAAGGCCGCGAAGCGAAAGCCCAGCGCCGAGCCGCTGACCTCGAACGCCACGTAGCCCCGCCCCTCGCGCAGGGCCTCGAGCACGCCCGCGGGGCCCTCGGCGCGCAGGAGCAGGTGCGTGCTCACCGCGCGGAAGCACTCCTCGTAGGTCCCGATCGTGAGCCCCAGCGGCCCGAGCAGGCGCACGTTGGCGTGGGCGTCGCAGCCGCCGACCCCGGGGACGCGCCGCGCGCGCCCGTAGTGGTCCCAGATCGCGAGCACGCGCCGCGGCGCGTGGCGCACCAGCCGGCGCACGAAGGCCCCGGGCGGACAGAACAGCCCGCTGAGAAAGGTCCCCAGCCGGGGGGCCTCCGTGGTCATGGCGTGCAGGTTCGCGACCTCGAGCCCCTCCCAGCCGCTGACGTCCCAGGCGAGGAACTCCTCGGCGTGGCCGATCCAGGCCAGGCCGCCCGCCGCGCGCACGGCGTCGATCTGCCCCTGGGCGTCGCCGCGGGCGACGTCGGAGTCGTAGTCGCGCGGGAGCCCCGCCCCGAGGATCGAGCCGCCCCCGCCCGAGAGCTCGGCCCCGAGCACGAAGGTCACCCCGTCGACCTCGGGCGGCGGGCCCGCCGAGAGCTGGGGCTCTCCGTGGCGGTAGTGCTCGTTGAGCACGACGAAGCCGACCTCGCAGGCGTTGGCGGCCTCGGCGATCTCCGGGATCGAGCCCTTGGCGTCGTGGGAGAGGTCGCTGTGGCAGTGCACGACCCCCCGCACCACCCGCCCCGCCGAGGGCGCGCCGATCGAGGGCGCCGGGGCGAGCGCGGGGGCCGGACCCCCGAGGGTCGGGAGCAAGACGCACCCGCTCGCTGCCGCCCCCAGCCACAGGCCGAGGCCGGCGCGCAGCAGGCCCCCCCGCCAGGTTGCAGTCGATCCCGTCACCGGGCAGCCCTTCCACGGGCGGCGCCCAGGCCGCCCGCCGGGATGGTAACGAACCGGCGATCCCGTCGGTACCCGAAGGGCACGGGCGGGGGTAAACCCCGCCCCTACATGGAAGGCACAAAGGTCGGGCGCGCGGGCCATGGAAGATCCGCAGGGCGGGCGCCGGCGGGGGACCCGGGCAGGGTGAACCCCACCCCTACATGGGTGGCCCCACCCGCACGGCGGACCCGCCCCTACCCACCGACACGATTCCACGTAGGGGCGGGGTTTACCCCCGCCCGGACCCACCGCCGGCCACCGACACGATTAAATGTAGGGGCGGGGTTTACCCCCGCCCGGGTCCCCCGCCGGCCACGATTCCATGTAGGGGCGGGGTTTACCCCCGCCCGGACCCGCCGGCCACGATTCCACGTGCAGAGGCGTGGTTCCCGCCCAAGCGCCGCGCGAGATTCGTCTTGGAACGAGCGCTGTGTTTTGCTTTTGTTAGCCAATGCACGGACCCCCAAAGCGCCGACGAATTCGCCTCAGCCTCGATACCTACACGCGCGTCGGGTGCACGGGTCTGTTCACGGTCTGCACCAACAAGCGCCAGCCAGTCCTGACGGCAGAACCCCTCTGCGAAACGCTCGGGCGGGCGCTTCGCCAATCGGGGAGCGATCTTCCTGCCGCCCTCCTCGTGTGGTGCGTAATGCCCGACCACATTCATCTACTCCTGCAGAACCTTCCGGGGGGCGACCTGGTGCAATGGATCGCGCGCTTCAAAGGACGCGTCGCAAAGGAAGCCAGGGCTGTGGGCCTGCGGAACCTCTGGCAACGCGGCTTTCATGACCGGCTGCTGCGCAAGGAGGAAGACCTGGTCCACGTCGCTCGCTATGTCCTCGAGAACCCAGTTAG
>JAGQRJ010000648.1 GCA_020425635.1 Planctomycetota bacterium
GGCCTCGGCGTCGGCCTCGGTCTCGGCCTCGGCGTCGGCGTCGGCGTCGGCGTCGGCGTCGGCGTCGGCGTCGGTCTCGGCGTCGGTCTCGGTCTCGGCCTCGATCTCGGCCTCGGCGTCGGTCTCGGCCTCGGTCTCGGCCTCGGACTCGGTCTCGGTCCTACCCCGGGTAGGCCTGGTCGGTCCGCGGGTCGTCGAGGGCGAACTTCGGGGCGATCCCGACCTTGTAGAGCGTGTGCGCGGTCGCCTGGGGGGCGCGCACCAGGATCACGGGCGGGCGCGCCACGCGGGCGATCGCGCGCAGGAAGGAGACCAGGCGGGCCGTCTCGCCCCCGTCGGGGTCTTGCAGGCGGCCGAGGTCGATCCGCAGGTGCCCCGGGTGGTCCCGCAGGGCGTCGAGGACCTCGGGCGGGGGCTCGCCCGCGGGGGGGGCCTCGAGGGTCAGGGTCCACTGGCTCGCCGAGCGGCGCCAGCCGCGGGCGGCGCGCAGATCCTGGGCGAAGGCCGCCCCGTCGGCGTAGCGCGCCGCGGGGGCGGGGGCCGTGGCTCGGGCGAGGATCGCGCTCAGGCCGGGCGGCAGCCCGGCGGCGGGGAGCGGGCGCGGGCCGGCCTCGAGGGCCGCGAGGAAGTCCTCGGGCTCGACGTCGGCGAAGGGAGGCGCGCCGGAGAGCGCGTGGTAGAGCACGGCCCCGAGGCCGTAGACGTCGGCGCGGGCGTCGGCCTCGTGCGCGGCGCGCAGCTGCTCCGGCGGCAGGTAGGCGAGGCTACCGAGGCCCGCGCCCGAGTGGGTCAGGCGGGTCAGGCTGCGCAGGTTGTGCGCCGGGCCGCAGCGCCGAGCGAGGTCGAAGTCGATCAGCACCGGGCCGCCGGGGCCGAGCACCACGTTGGCCGGCTTCAGGTCGCGGTGCACGATCCCCGCGGCGTGCACGCCGCCGAGGGCGTCGCCGAGGGCGACCCCGAGTTCGAGGGCCGCGTCGGCCTCCAGGGCTCCCTCGCGCAGGCGCTCGGCCAGGGTCGGGCCGTCGATCAGCTCGCGCACGAGCACGACGCGCCCCTGCTCCTCGACGAGGCCGCGCACCCGCGCGACCCCGGGCAGGCGCAGGGCGGCGGCCAGCTCGACCTCGCGCCGAAAGCGCGCCGCGGTCAACGCGTCGGCCTCGGGGTCGAGCACCTTCAAGGCGACCCGCTCGCCGTCGGCGAGGCAGACCCCCGCGAAGACCTGCCCCGACCCGCCGCTCCCGAGCAGCGCTTCGACGGCGTAGCCCGCGACCTGCGGGAGCGCGGTGGCCGCCGGCAGGTGCCGCAGCCGCAGCACGTGGGGGCCGAGGGCGAAGGTCGCGTCGCCCACGAGGACCGCCCCCGGACGCAGCGGCGCCTGCCCCTGGAGCACGCCCTCCGCGGCCTCCACACACACCCCGCCCAAGCGGTGGTCGAGCACGAGCCACCCCGCGGGCTCGGGCACGAGCGCCCACTCGGCGCCCGCCCCGCCGACGTCGAGCCGCGCGCCGAGCGGCAGACCGCGGGCCCCGCGAACCTGCCCGTCCAGCTCCCACACCAGCTCGGTCACGGGGCTAGCTCGGGTTCACGCCGAGGGCGGCGAGGGCCGCCTCGGCCCAGCGCAGCTCGGCCACGAGCATGGTGACGACGTCGTCCTCGAAGCGCGCGCGGTCCGCCGCGGGGAGCACGTCGAAGGTGTAGGTCTCGACCTCGAGGTGGTCGGTGGCCGCGACGAGGGCGCTCAGCCCGGCCTCGAGGCCCGGGCGGGTCGTGCCCAGGTGCGCGTCTCCCTCCCAGCACAAGGGCACGTGGAAGTGCGTGCGCAGCTGCGTCGCGCGCTCGAGCTGCGGAGAGAGCGCGCCGCCCTGGGTCAGGGCGTCGAGGTCCTCGAGCCGCACCCGCTCGCCGGCGACCCAGGCGTTGGTCTGGTGCAGGTAGCGCGGCTCGTCGAACTCGGCCAGGCGCGCGACCCCGGCGGGGGAGGCCCCGGGGTGGTCGAGGGTCAGCGCGGCGGAGAGCTGCGCCTTGACCACCCGCACCCCCGCGCGGCGGTAGGCCTCGAGCACCTCGACCACGTCCTCGAACACGCAGGCCACGTGGCAGGTGTCGAGGCACACCCCGATCCGGCGCCGGAGCAAGGCCTCGGGCTCGGCGCTCCCGGCCGCGGCGACGGTCGCGCGTCCGGCCCCGGCGAACACGTGCCGCTCGAGGAACGCGATCGCCTCGGCGCTGGTCTCCAGGGTCGCGAAGGGCTCGGGCTCGAGGGCCAGCGCCAGGTCGTGCCCGAGCTCCTGGCTCAGCCGCTCGAGCTCGAGGGCGACCTGGCCCAGGTGCACCCCCGCGGGGCCGAGGTCGCCCTCGCCGAAGGCCGAGTAGGACACGGGGACGGTCGAGAGCGACCCCCGCGCCCCGTCGGGCAAGAGCGCGGCGAGGGCGCGCGCCGCGTCGAGCGTGTAGTCGCGCCGCGCGGGGTCGAGCCAGGTCGGGCGGTAGACCTCGCGCTTGACCCGCGCCGCGTGGAACCCGCCGATCGGAAACGCGTTGACCGTGAAGGCATACAGCCGCGACGCCTCGAGGGTCGCGCGCAGGGTCGCCAGGGCCCCGGGGGCCGCGAGCTCGCGCAGCACGGCCTGGGGGAGCCAGAGCCCGACCCCGAGCGGGCGCTCGCCGCGCCACCCCGCGCGCACGCGCGCCACCGGGCCGCGCAGCAGGCTCGTGAGCTCGCTCAGGCGCTCGGTGGGGTGCACGTTGAGGCAGTAGCCGAGGTGCGTCACCGCGCCGGCCGCTTGAGGAGCACACTGGGGGTCGGCACCAGGATCGGGCCGAAGCGCACCTCGCTCTCGCGCACCCAGTAGGCCTCCCAGCCCGCCTCGCCCTGCTCTGCGAGCCGGGTCTGCAGCCGGCGCTCGATCGCCTCGCGCAGCCGCGGGTCGTAGCGCAGCTCGCCGAAGTCGGCCTTGAGCCGCTCGGCGAGGTCCTGGCCGTCGGTCAGCGCGTCGCTGCCCGTGACCTCGCGCAAGACCTCCACCGTGTCGGCCTGGGTCCAGCCGAGCTGGCGATACTCCCAGCGCACCGCGGCCGGCGCGGGGGTCGAGTCCTGCCCGTAGCCGCTGAGCGCCAACCCGGCCGCCAAGGCCAGGGCCCAGGGCCACACCCTGCGCGTCGTGTCCGTGTGGTTCATGCCACCTCCTGCGCGGCGAATCTGGCGCGCGCTGCTATGGTTTCACAGCAGCGCATGAACGCCACGCCCCCCGCACCACCACCCTCCGACCGCCGCCGCCGCCTCCGCCGCCGCATGGGGTGTGCCCTCGTGGCCGGCCTGCTGCTCCTCGGCGCCGTCGCCGGGGAGCTGATCCTGCGCGTGGCCTTCCCCGAGGTCTACACCGGGCACGCGATGTACGTCGCCGACGAGCTGCTCAGCTACCGGCTCCTGCCCGGCCACAGCCACGACTCGATCGCGATCAACAGCCACGGGCTGCGCGACCCCGAGCGCCCGCTCGAGAAGCCCGCGGGCGTGGCCCGGGTCCTCGTGCTCGGCGACTCGTTCACCTTCGGCTCGGGGCTCCCGCGCCACGAAGACGGCTTCGTGCGCAAGCTCGACGCGGCCCTGGGCGCAGACGTCCAGGTGATCAACAGCGGGGTCCCGGGCTACGGCACCGTGCAGCAGGCCAACTGGCTCGAGCGCGACGGGCTGGCCTACGACCCCGACGTCGTGGTGGTCGCGCTCTTCGTGGGCAACGACCTGTGGGAGAACCTGCACCCCGACAGCCTGGGGGTCGCCGGCGGGGAGCTGGTCGAGAAGGGCGAGCAGAAGGAGCACGGCTGGTGGCGCACCACGCGCAACAAGAGCCGGCTCTATCGCGTGTTCAAGCGCCTGCCCGAGACCGTGGGCGACGCGCTCAGCGGCGACTCGACCCAGGCCCGCTGGTACCACCGAATCGAGCGCACCCGCATGGCGGTGTGCTCGACGGTCGCCGCCGAGGAGTGGGAGCCCGCGTGGGCCGCCACCCGCGCCGCGCTGGCGAAGGTCAAGGCGCTCGCGGGCAGCCGCCCCTGCGTCTTGCTCGTGATCCCCGACGAGTTCCAGGTCGACCCCGCGCTGCGCGAGGCCGTGGCGGCGCGCTGGAGCCTCGACCTCGCCGACTACGACCTCGACCTCCCCCAGCGCCGCCTGGCCGCGCTCGCCGCCGAGCTGGGCTACGTGCGGGTCGACCTGCTCGAGGCGCTGCGCGCGCGCACGGCCGCGGGCGAGCCGCAATACCTGCTCTACGACTCGCACTGGAACGCGGCGGGCAACGCCCTCGCGGCCGAGCGCCTCGCCGCCTGCCCCCCCGTGGCCGCCCTCGCCCGCTGAACCCCTGCTGGCCGCCTCGGGCGCCACGCGCGCAGGGAGGGGTGACGGAAGCGGACTCGACCTCCTGCCCGCGCGGGCGTGCGCTATCCTGTGCCCCGCGACGACTGGAGGGTTCATGACGAGCTTCAAGACCACGAGCGCCCTGGCGCTGTTCGCGCTGCTCGCGCTGCAAGGCTGTGTGACCAACCCCGTGACCGGCCAGCGCGAGTTCACCCTCGTCAGCAAGTCGCAGGAGAAGGAGCTCGGCAAGGAGGCCGACCCGGAGATCGTGGCGCAGTACGGCGCCGTCGACGACCCCGCGCTGCAGGCCTACGTCGACGGGATCGGGCGGCGCCTGGTCGGGGTCAGCCACACCCCCGAGGAGCAGTTCACCTTCCGCCTGCTCGACGACCCGATCGTCAACGCCTTCGCGCTCCCCGGGGGCTACTGCTACGTGACCCGCGGAATCCTCGCGCACCTCAACAGCGAGGCCGCCCTGGTCGGCGTGCTCGGGCACGAGGTCGGCCACGTCACCGCGCGCCACGGCGCGAACCGCATGACCAACCAAATGCTCCTCGGCGGGGTGCTCGGGATCGCGAGCCAGCTCGGCGAGACCGCCGAGGCCCTGAGCGGGGTCGCCGGCGCCGGGCTGGGCTTGTTGCTGCTCAAGTACAGCCGCGACGACGAGCGCCAGTCCGACTCCCTGGGCGTCGAATACGGCACGGCGCTGGGCTACGACACCCGCGACATGGCCGAGTTCTTCAAGACCCTCGAGAAGCTCAGCGGCGGGGGCGGCGGGCTGCTGCCGAGCTTCACCAGCACCCACCCCGACCCGGGCGAGCGCTACACCACGATCCGCGAGCTGACCGCCAAGACGCAGCAGCCTGGCCAGGACTACGTCACCAAGCGCGACGACTACCTGCGCCGACTCGAGGGCCTGGTCTTCGGCCCCGACCCGCGCCAGGGCTTCGCCGAGAACGGGTTCTTCAACCACCCCGACATGCGCTTCCGCTTCCCCGTCCCCGCGGGGTGGCTCCTCGCCAACGGGCGCGCGCGGGTGACCCTCGCCACCGAGAAGCAAGACGCGGCGGTGATCTTCCAGCTCGCCAAGGAGCGCACGGCCCAGGCCGCGGCCGACGCCTTCGTGGCCGACGAGGGGATCGTCGAGCAGGAGCGCGCCGCGCTCACGCTCCCGGGCGGCCCCGCGGTGCGCGTCGTCACGCAGGTCAAGCAGCAGGACGGCACCACCCTCGGCGTGGTCTCGACCTTCGCCGAGCTCGGCGGCAAGGTGTTCACCTTCCACGGGCTCTGCGCCTGGAGCGCGCTCGCCACCTTCCGTCCGACCCTCGAGTCGGTGGCCGACGGCTTCCAGCCGCTGACCGACCCCGCGCTGCTCGCGGTCGAGCCGGCCGTGCTCAAGATCGTCCAGACCAAGCGCGCGGCGCCCTTCCGCGATCAGGTGGCCGACTACCCGATCCCCGCGCGGGCCCAAGCCGACCTCGAGCGCCTGGCCTTGATCAACGGCGTCGAGGTCGACGCGACCGTGCCGGCCGGGCAGCTGCTCAAGGTCCTCACCTCGCGTTAGCCGGCGCGCGCCCGCGGGCGGGCCGGGGCGCCTGCGCTTAGGATCGCCCCATGCCCACCTTCCTCGACCTCCCGCTGCGCTTCCCGCGCGCGACCCTGCTCGCGCTGGCGCTGGTCTCCGCGCTGCTCGCGATCGGGCTGCGCAACACGGCCTTCGACCCCTCGACGGAGAAGGTGTTCCCCAAGGGCCACGAGGACGTCGCGTTCTACGAGACCTTCCGCGAGACCTTCGGCAGCGACGAGTCGGTGTTCATTGCGCTCGCGTTCCCCGACGGCGACGTGTTCAGCCCCGAGCGCCTGGCGCTGGCCCGCGAGATCGCGCGCTCCCTCGAGGCGACCGACGGACTCGGGCGCGGGTTCAGCCTGGCCGACGTCCCCGTGCTCGGGCTCAACCCGCTCACCGGGGCCCCGGCGCTGCTCCCCGGGCTCCCCCCCGACGTGAGCGAGGTCACCTCGAACCAGCTCGCGAGCTGGAAGGCCCAGGCGCTGAACACCCCCCTGGTCGACCGGCTGCTCGTCTCGCGCGACCAGCGCGCGACCCTCGTCATGGCCCTCGCCGAGAAGCTCCCGACCGGGCCCGAGGGCGCGGCGAAGAACCAGGCCCTGGTGCAGAGCGTGCAGACCCAGCTGGCCGCGCTGCGCGCCGCGCACCCCGAGGTGCGCTTCCACCTCGCCGGGACCCCCGTGCTCAAGGCGCGGATCATGAACACCGTGCGCGAGGACCTGATGCGCTTCGCCGCGCCGCTCACGCTCCTGGCCGCGGTCGCGGCCTGGATCGTGCTCCGCAGCCTGATCCAGGTCGGGCTCGTGCTCACCGTGCTCTTGCTCTCGAACGCCTGGATCATGGGCGCGCTCGGCTGGCTCGAGATCCCGATCGACTCCATGACCTCCCTCGTCCCGAGCCTGGTCTTGGTGATCGGCGTCGCGGACGCGATCCATATCCTGGTCGATCAGCGCCTGCAGGCGCGGCTGCACCCCGGCAGCGGCGCCGACACCATGCGCCGGGCCCTGGAGCACGTGTGGCGCCCCTGCGGGCTCACGAGCCTGACCACCGCCCTGGGCTTCGGCTCCCTGGTGACCTCTCCGGTCGGGCCGATCTCGACCTTCGGGGTCGTCGCCGCGGGGAGCGCCCTCGTGGCGCTGGTGATCTCGTTCACCCTGCTCCCGGCGGCCGCGGCCCTGCTCCCCGCGCCCGCGGCGGAGCTCGGCCCGACCCTGCGCCTGGGCCGCACCAGCCGCCTGCACACCCACCGCCCGCTGCTGTGGGTCTTCGGAGGCCTGCTCCTGACCGCCTTCGCCGCCGCCGGCGCGCGCTCGGTCAAGGTCGACACGAACTTCCTGCACTTCTTCCCCGACGACTCCCCGGCGGTCGTGGACGTCGAGGCGATCGAGGCCGCGTTCATTGGCGTGGGGCCCGCGGAGCTCGTGCTCCAGGGCCCCCCCGACTTCTGCTACGACCCCGCGGTGCTGCGCGCGACCCACGCCTTCGAGCGCGAGCTCGAGCAGCACCCCCTGGTCGACCTCGCGGTCTCGGTCGCCGACTTCGCGGTGGCCGCCAACGCGCGGCGCACCGGACGCGAGGAGGTCCCGCCCACCCGCGCGAAGCTCGAGGAGCTCGAGCACGTGCTCGAGCGGCTCTCCGGGGGCAAGGTCCCCACCGAGCACATGCTCTCGCGCGCAGGGGGGCTGCACCCCGGGGAGGAGTGGCTGCGGATCAGCGTGCGCGCCAAGTCGGCCGGCTCCGCGGCCTACGACGAGCTCGCGGTCCGGATCCGCGAGCTGAGCGCGAAGCACTTCCAGACCGCGGAGCTCGCGCCCTTGAAGCTGAAGCTGCGCGCGACGGGCGCGACCTTCGTGTTCAGCCAGACCGCCGACACGATCCTCTACGGCCAGATCGAGAGCTTCCTCTACGCCTTCGGCATGATCACCCTCGTGCTCTGCTGCGCCCTGCGCTCGCCGCTCCTGGGCCTCCTGAGCGTGGTCCCGAACCTGCTGCCGATCGCCGCGATCCTCGCGGTCATGGGCTTCGGCGGGATCCCGCTGAACTCCTTCAACTCCATGGTGATCAGCGTCGCGATCGGGATCGCGGTCGACGACACGATCCACGTCCTGGCCGGCTTCAAGCGCCTCTCGGCGAGCGCGCCGGCCGCCCAGGCGATCGTCGACACCGTGGCCCGCGAGGGCGCGGCGATCGTGACCACCTCGGCGGTCCTCACCGCGGGCTTCGCCGTGTTGCTCCTGGGCGAGTTCCTCCCCACCCGTCACTTCGGGCTGCTGGTCGGGAGCTCGATCGCGGCCGCCCTGCTCGGCGACCTGTTCATGCTCCCGGCGCTGCTGCGCGTGGTCTACGCC
>JAGQRJ010000649.1 GCA_020425635.1 Planctomycetota bacterium
ACGCCGAGCGAGAACACGTCGCTGGTCGGCCCGACCGTGCTCCCCTGACCCCGCGCCTGCTCGGGGGACATGTAGAACGGGGTGCCCATGAGGGCGCCCTCCTGGGTGAGCATGGTGGTGCTGTCGAGGTGCTTGATCAGCCCGAAGTCGGTCAGCTTCGGCTCGCCCTCGGGGGTCAGGAGCACGTTGGCGGGCTTGATGTCGCGGTGCACGTAGCCCTGCTCGTGGGCGAAGCCCAGCGCGCGCGCGACCTTCATGATCGCCTCGACCTTGCGCGGCAGGGTCCACTCCAGCGCGTTCGAGAGGTCGCCGCCCTCGGCGAGCTCCATGGAGAAGTAGAGGTTCCCGTTGAACTCGCCGCCGTCGAAGATCCGCAGAATGTTGGGGTGGTTGAGGCTCGCCTGGGCCAGGGCCTCGCGCTGGAAGCGGTGGATCTGGGCCGCGGTGGCGCGGTTGCCGCTGAGCACGAGCTTCAGCGCGCAGGGGCGGCCGGTGTGCATGTGCCGCGCGCGGTAGACCACGCCCATTCCGCCGCGGGCCAACTCGGCTTCGAGCCAGTAGTCCGCGAACTGCTGCACCTCAGCTCCAGCTGCGCGCGCGCGTGCGGCGGTGGGGCTTGTCCACCGGGCGCCTGCGACGCAGGCGCCGGAGGTATTCGCCGCGGGCGACCAGGGCGCGCAGCCCCTCGACCGCGGTCTCGGGGAACACGAAGTCCGGGACCCCGTAGCGCTCGGTCAGGCGCTCGTGCTGGTGGCGCTCGGCGCCGACGAGGGAGGCGACGAGCGGCTTGTCGAGGGTGCTCGCGTACTCGCAGACCTGGGCCGCGACCGCCGCCGAGTCGCTCATGGGCTGGGTCGTGAGCACGAGCAGGATCGCGTCGACCTCGCGGGCCGCGCCGATCACCTCGATCGCGGCGAGGAAGCGCGCCGGCGTCGCGTCGCCGAGCAGGTCGACCGGGTTGGCGAGGGAGCGCGGGTTCTGCGAGATCCCGGCGAGCTTCGCCACGGTCTCCGGCCGGAGGTTGATCACGTCGAGGCCAGCGCGCGCCGCGGCGTCGGCCGCGAGCACCCCCGCCCCGCCCGCGTTGGTCACGATCGCGACGCGCCGCCCGCGGGCCGGGGGCTGGGTGGCGAGCGTGCGCAGGGCGGCGAGGAAGGCCGGCAGCGAGTGCACCTGGTGCAGGCCGTTGTAGCTCAGCGCGCTCTCGATCGCCCGATCGCGCACGGAGAGCGAGCCCTCGTGGCGCTTCGCCGCGCGGTGCCCCGCGCCGGTGGAGCCGCCGCGCAAGACGACCACCGGCTTCTTGGGGCAGGTGTCGCGGGTGGCCTCGTGGAACGCGCGCGCGTCGTCGAGGGTCTCGAGGTGCACCCCGATCAGCTCCGACTGCTCGTCGCGGCCGAAGTAGCGGATCAGCTCGGCCTCGGTCACGTCGGCCCGCGCCCCGAGGCTGATCACGTTGCGCAGCCCCAGCGCCTCGCAGCGCGACTGCTCGAGCAGGGCCTGCGCCACCGCGCCAGACTCCGAGATCAGGGTCACGTGACCGGGGATCGGGGCCGCGCCATAGAACGAGGCCGAGAGCTGGCTCGCCGCGGCGAAGATCCCCATGCAGTTGGGGCCGATCAAGCGCACCCCGGTGTTCTCCGCGACGCGGCTCAGCCGGGCGCCGAGCTTGCGTCCGGCCGAGCCCATTTCGAAGAAGCCCGCGGAGAGCACGATCGCGGCGCGCACTCCGCGCCGCCCGGCCTGGTCGAGGGCCACGGGGACCTCCTCGGCGGGGATCGCGAACACCGCGAGGTCGATCCCCTCCGGGAGGCGCTCGACCGAGCTCAGCACGTCGAGGCCGAGGATCGTCTCGGCCCGCGGGTTCACGGGCACGATCTGCCCCTGAAAGCCCTTGCTGCGGTCGCCCTCGCTCCCCGCGTAGAGCAGGTTCTGCAGCACGGCGTGGCCGACCTTGCCCTCCTGCCTCGAGGCGCCGACCACCGCGACCCCGCGGGGGGCGAAGAAGGCGTCCAGCCCACGCGGCGGAAGGCTCAAGGCCCGACCTGGGGGCTTGGGCTCAGGTGTCGAACCACGACGACACCGTCGCGCGAGATTGCGGCGCCTGCCAGAGCTTGATCAGCTTCTTCACCAGCCCGCTCACCCGCGGGCTGGGCGAGAACACGAAGCCCGTCCCGCCGCGCACCCGCGGCGCCCGCGTGCGGCGCACGAGCCGACACTGCACGAACTGATCGACCACGTCGGTGACGCGCCCGCCGCTGTTCCCCGCCGCCCGCAGGTCGGCGGGGCCCAACGCGCGCTCGCCGGCGAGCGCGAAGCGTGTGAGCAGCTCGAGGTGCAGCGGAGTCTGGAGCGCGTAGTCGTGGAGGAACACGCGCAGCTCGGCGTCGTCGCCGTTGAGCCCGAGCGTCACCTGGCGCACCTGCGCGGCGGGGGGCGGGGTCTGAGTCGGCGGCGGCGCGGCCACCTGCTCCGGCCCCACGGCGGCGGCGACCTCTGCGAGGAGCGCCGCGTCGAGCGCCCCGGGCTGGAACATGACCGTCTGGTCGTCCTCGGCGTCGCGCGCGTAGGCGGGGCTGTGGGTGCGCTCGGTCTCGGCCGTATCAGCGGCGGCGCGGGCCGCGTCGGCGGCCTCGAGCCGCGCGAGCTCCGCCGCGAGGTCGAGCCCCGGCTGGAACATGACCGTCTGGTTGCCCTCGTCCGACTCCTCCGGCGCGACGAACGCGCCCGCGGGAGCCTGGGCCGACGCGAGCACCTCGGGGGGCACCTCGCGGCTCTGGCTGCGCTCGAGGTCCTGGCTGGCCTGGGTCAGCTCGGCCCGCAGCGCGGCGTTGGGCTGCGCGGCCTGGCCCTCGCTCGCGGCGAGCTGCGCGGCGAGCTGCGCGGCGAAGTCCGCCCCGGGCTGGAACATGACCGTCTGGTCTTCGCCCTCGCCCACGTCCTCTGCGTAGGCCGTGACCGCGGGGTGCGGCTGCTGCGCCGCGGGCTGCACGGGCTGCGGCGCGACGACGGGCGCCGGGGGAGCCTCGGGCTCCGCCTCGGGCATGGACATGACCATGGGCCGGGTCGGCGGCTCGGCCGCGGCGCGGCTGACCGCCAGGGGCGGCCGGTCCATGTCTCCGGTGTCGAGGGGCGAGTAGGCCTCTTCGGCCTCCGGGGTCGGGACCGCCGACTCGGCGGCCACGGCGGCGTGAATCGCCGCGGCGTTCTCGCCGTTGATCTGGTAGCCGGTCTGAACCAGGTCGGCCCAGTTGATCCGGAGCAGGTCCTGGGGGGGCTGCTCGGCGTAGGCCTCCGGCCCCTTGGGGATCGGGCCGAAGCGCGCGGTGGGGGCGGTCGCGGCGTCGAAGCTGAGGTCGATGTCGATCGCGGGGGGCGGAGGCGCCTCGGGCAGCGCGGGCGCGGCGGCGACCGGCGGCACCGCCGCCTCTTCCTCGAGCTGCGCGAGGGCCGCCGACTCGTCGCCCTGGAGCACCCGGGGCAGGTGCGGCCCCAGCTCGAGCGCGTCGAGCAGCCGCCACACGTCCTCGTGCAGCGAGAACATGCCGATGTCGCAGCCCCGATCCCGGCACACGATCGCGGCCTCGGTCAGGGTCTCGATGCCGTCGGCAGAGAGCTCCTGCAGGTCGCGTAGATCGACCAAGACGGTCCGGCCGTTCGAGGCGCTCTCGTCGTCCACATGGGCGCGCAGGGCTGCCATGAGGTCGGTGAGGGCGTCGCCGTCGAACTCCAGGATCGCGACCTCGTTGACTTGGCGAATCCGGGCCATTTTCCCCTGGTACGTAATGGGTTAGCCGCAGTCTAACCGCAGACCCGGGCGCGTGCACCTGGCCCGGGAGACCAAGCCTTTGGCCGCCTCGCGCCCGCTCAGACGTCCTGACGCTGGGCCGCGGCCTGGTCCATGAGGTTCAGGCGCCGGCTGAGGACCCGCGCGACCGAGAGCAGGATCCGCAGCTGGAGGTCCTTGTCGTCGCCGAACAACCAATACAGGCGGTCGCGGTTGATCTCCCAGAGCACGCAGTCCTCGAGCGCGATCACGCTCGCGCAGCGCGGCTCGAGGTCGAGGAGGCACATTTCGCCGAAGAAGTCCCCCGAGAAGCAGACCTCGCCCTGCTTGGGGGCGGTGAGCTCGCACACCAGGCGGTCGCCCTCGGGGCTCGCCACGCGGACCTCGACCGCGCCCTGGTCCAGCACGTAGAGGCTGTCGCCGTAGTCGCGCTCGGGGACGACCACGTGGCCCCGCTCGCAGCGCACCACGGTCACGATCTCGGCGACCTTGCGGCACTGCTCCGGGGTCAGCCCCTGGAACAGGAGCTTCTCGGGCATGCGCGCGGCGAGCGCCTGGTCCTCTGAGCTGCTCCCGTTCTCCATGGGGGGCATGGTAGCGCTTTCTGTTTTCCTGGGGGGCCCCCTCGAGCCCAGAAGCACGACCGCGCCCTTCACTTACGCGCTCGGGTGGGCTACCTTCGATGGTCAGAACCATACGTCTGGGAGGACAGACCCGTGGGATTCTCCACCAGCTCGGATCGGCGCTTCGCGCGAGCGGTTCGCAGCAGCGGACTGGTCGCCGACGCCGACCTCGACCGCGCGCTGCAGTTCCAGGAGCAGGCGCGGGACCGCGGGCGCGACCTCCCCCTCGACCGGATCCTGCTCAAGTTCAACCTCCTCGAGCGGAAGCAGATCCTCAAGCTCTGGCGGGCCTTGCGCTACTACCTCTGGCGCAAGGAGGACAAGTTCTACGTGAAGATCGCGGTCCAATCGAAGCTCTTCAGCGAGGAGCTCGCCGCCAGCCTGCTGCGCGAGCAGAAGAAGGCCTACAAGTACGACGACGAGCTCCTGCGCGTGAACGAGATCGCCCGTCAACGCGGGCACGTCAAGTCCAAGGAGGACGAGGCGATCATCGAGGCCATGAACAAGGTCCGCCCCGTGAGCCTCACGCCGGTCGAGGACGACGTCGCGGAGCGCCCCCCCGAGCGCCAGTCGCCGCGCGCGGCGCGCAAGGGCGAAGAAGACGCCTGGCGCGAGAAGAGCCGGCGCAACGAGCTGGCCTCGCTGCGCGCCGCCCACGCCGAGTCGGCCTCGGGCGCGAGCGCGCGGCTGGGCAAGGACCTGTTCGCGCTCAGCGAGAGCGGCGACCTCGGGGCGGTCTCCGACGAAGACCTCGACGCGCTGTGGGCCGAGGCCGACCTCGACGACGTCGAGCTCGACAGCCAGGCCGTCGAGATCGCGCGCTCGCCGCTGGACCTCGAAGACTCCGACGAGGGCTCGGGCCTGTTCTAGAGCCTCGGGCTCGGACTCTGCCTCTGTCTCGGTCTCTGCCTCTGTCTCGGTCTCTGTCTCGGTCTCTGTCTCTGTCTCTGTCTCGGAGCTCCGCACCGACTGGGGCTCGCCGCGCGGGTACCGGCTCCGCGGGGGGCGGGGGAGCCGCTGCTCGGCGGCTTCGCTCGGTCGTTCCTGCTGGCCGGCGAGCGAG
>JAGQRJ010000650.1 GCA_020425635.1 Planctomycetota bacterium
CGCCGGCGACGGGCGCCGCGACGCGCAGCGCACGCGTCGACCCCAACGTCACGACCGACCTCCTGCTCTGCTCGGGACCCGACGGGCCGTCCTTCTCCCCCCAGAGCGCGGTCTTCCTGGGGAGCGCAGCCGTCGCGCCAGACGACATTCACCTCCTCGGCCGTGGACGCCTGGCGGTTCGGGTCCGGCCCAGCCCCACGCTGCAGGCCCTCCTGGCCCGTGGAGAGCAGAAGGCTGCCGGGCGCGTCGTCACGCCCGATCAGCCTGACCTCGCCTTCCAGGTCGAGCTGCTCCAGGCCAGGAGGAAGCGCAAGTGACCCGGTCCCTGCTGCTCGCGACCATCCTGCTCCTTGCCGGCTGCCAGAGCCCATACGCCCTCGACGAGCGCTGGCGACCGCTCGTGGAGGTAGTCGAGCGCCCTGACCTCTTGGTCTCCGACACGATCGCCACCACGCTAGGCACCCGGGTCTACGTCGCCGACCTGGACGCATTCCTCGAGCGCTTCCCTCCAGAGAGCGTGGAGCAGGAGGCGCTGCTCCTCCACGAGCGCGAGCACGCCGTCGGCCAGCTCGACGCAGGCCTCGGCCCCTGGCTGGCGCGCTACCTCAACGACCGGGCGTTCATGTGGCGCGAGGAGCAGGTCGGATGGTTCCTCCAGCTCAGGCGGCTCCAGGCAGGCGGCCGCCCGCTCTACCCGCAGGTGATCGCCCAGGCCCTCGCCGGCTACCGCAACCTCGAAGGTCGCATGGTCTCCGAGGCCGAGGCCCTGGCGTGGGTCCAGGCCGTGCTCGCGGGGACGTGGACCCCGGAGGAGCCCAGTGGCTGACCTCCGCAAGACGCAGCCCGAGTGGACCCGCTTCCTCGGCCGCGAGGTCGCGGGCATGTTCTTGGCCGCGATCTACGAGCTGCAAGCACTGGAAGAGCGCTACTCCCGCCAGCGCACCCCCGTCCTGGTCCTGAACGACGTGCGGGGGAGCCACGTCCCGGGCGGGGTGAAACTCGAAGGCGTCGACCTCGGCGTGAACACCTCCCAGGAGGGCTTCGCCTTCGTGCGGATCACCGGCGCCGCCAACCCACGGACGGTGAGCCTCTATCGCGCGCTCGGGGGCGCGGCCCAGGATCTGGTCGCACGCGGCCAGGGAGATGCAGGGACCGTGGTCGCCCTGGACGAGCAGAACCGGAGCGGGCTCAGCGGGGCTTGGGAGCTCCCCCCGAACGTCATCGAGGACACGACCGACTCGCTGCGCGTGTTCCCCGTGCCCGACTGGCCGGTGCGCCTCAAGCGGGTCTGGGACGGCACCGTCGAGAAGGACGTCCGCTCCCAGGACGAGTTCCTGGCCGCCATGGAGTCCGTCGCCGCACAGCTCCGCGACGCGCGGCTCGTCATGCTGGAGGCGTTCACCGCCTTCGCGATCCGCCTGGGCAACCGCGGAGCCGATTTCCTCCGCGCCACGAGCACCTCGCTCGTCACCGACTCGCCCCTTCGCGACGGCAGCGGCTCGGTCAGCCGGCGCCGGGTCGGCTTCCTGGCTGACCTCTCGCGCGCCATGAAGGCTGAGAGCGTCGCGGGCGAGCAGTCGATCGCGCGCCGCGTGGTCAAGGCCCAGGCCGCCGTCTTCGCGCCGGGCAACCGCGGGAAGGGCAAGGTCGGCGCCCACGCCCCCCGCGAGTTCTGCCCGCCCGCCCGCTGGACCTTCAAGTGCTCGCGCGGGCAGGACACCGGCTACGGCGGGGCCGAGGAGTTCGAGTGCACCGTCAAGGTCCTGGACGAGGACCGGCAGTTCACCTTCGGGGGAGTCCGCATCAAGCAGTCCTTCTCGGGCCCCGACGGGATCGGCCCCTTCGTCCTGGAGCGGATCTACACCAAGGACGGCGACCCCAACCACCGCAACTTCCTGCAGGACACTCAGGTCACGACGAGCGGTGAGCGCAGCGGGAACACCGAGGCCGGGATCCTGCACTGGGAGGTCCGCGACC
>JAGQRJ010000097.1 GCA_020425635.1 Planctomycetota bacterium
CGTGCTCGGCGGCCGCTGGGGCGCGGTGCAGGAGGCGCGCACCCAGTGGAGCACCGGCACCGACCACGACCCTTGGATCACGGTCAACGAGTGGGTTCAGGCGAGCGGACCCGACGGGGTGTTCGCGCTGAGCGGCTTGGCGCCGGGGTCGCACACCCTCGAGCTGAGCGCGATCGACTGCCTGCCGCGGGTCGTGGAGTTCGTGGTCGAGCCCGACGGCGTCGCGGACCTGGGGGTCCTCTCGCTCGAGCCTCGCTGAGGGCGGGGGCTGGGGCGACGTGGGCGGCTCGGGCGAGTAGGCTAGTGCCTGCCTGAGCGAGGGTCTACGGTCGCGCGAGGAGGGCGAATGAACCAGAGCAAGCTCGAGACCTTGAAGCAGGCGTGGGCCGCGAGCGGCGCGATCGAGGACGAGGCGGCCTACCTCCGTGAGCGGGTGCTCCAGCGTGAGGTCAGCCTGGAGCGGCTCGGGCTCGCCGGCGAGTGCGGGCACCCCGCGGCGCGCATGGCCCTCGGGCTCGAGGACGCCCAGCTGACCGCGACGGCCTGGCTCGACACGGTGTGCGCGCGCGGGGTCGAGGTGTGCAGTCGGCTGGCCGTCGCCGCCGCCGGGGTCGGGGTCGAGCAGTTCGAGGCCGGGCCGCTCAAGCAGAGCCTCAAGCGCGCGATCGACGACCTCGAGTTCTACCTCTACGGGACCCCCGGGGAGTCCCAGCTGCTCCCTCGCGCGACGCCCTGCCCCGAAGGCCTCGTGGCCCCTCGCGACGACGGCTGGGAGGTGGTGCCCAGCCCGGCGGAGCGGGGTTGGGCGCTGTGGAAGGCGGCCGCCCTCGCGCGCCAGGTGTTGACCGTCGAGGGCAGCATGGACGCTGGGGTGCACGCGAAGAAGGCCGCGCGCATGGCGACGCTCTCGCTGCCCCCGGATACACCGCACCCGCGCGCGGCGCACGTGCTCCGCAAGATCCGCGCGGTGCTCTTGCAGTATGCGCTCGGCTACGCCCCCCGCGGGAAGTAGCCGGCGCGGGCCTCAGCGCGTCCGGGGCGTAGCCCTGGGCTTGGCCTTGGCCTTGGCTTTGGAGCGCGGCGACTTCGACTTCGGCTGAGTCACGGCCTCCTGCTTGATCCGCGCCTTGCTCGCGGCCCAGCCGCAGATCGGGCAGGCGCTGAGGTCGTGGCCGCGGGCGGGGCAGTGCTCGCGGCCGAAGAAGATGATCTGCAGGTGCAAGGTGTTCCACGTCTCCCGCGGGAAGGTGCGCTTGAGGTCGGCCTCGGTCTGCTCCACGTTCTTGCCGCTGCTCAGGCCCCAGCGCGCTGCGAGGCGGTGAATGTGGGTGTCGACCGGAAAGGCGGGGACCCCGAAGGCCTGGGCCATGACCACCGAGGCGGTCTTGTGCCCGACGCCCGGGAGCGCCTCGAGCTCGGCGAAGGTCTGCGGCACCTTCCCCCCGTGGCGCTCGAGCAAGAGCTCGCTCAGGCGCTTCACGTTCTTGGCCTTGGTGGGGGCGAGCCCGACCTCGCGGATCAGCGCCAGGATCTCTTCGACCGAGAGCTGCGCCATGGCCGCTGGATTCGGGCCTCGCGCGAAGAGCGCGGGCGTGACCTGGTTCACCTTCTTGTCGGTCGTCTGGGCGCTGAGCAGGACCGCGACGAGGAGCGTGAAGGGGTCGACGTGGTCCAGGGGGACCGGGGTTCGAGGGTAGAGCTCGCTGAGGATCGCTTGGATCCGGGCCGCCTTCTCCGCGCGCTTCACTGCAGCCTCCCGCTGCTGCGGAGCCTACTCGACGGGACCCACACGACCTCGAGGGGCTCGCCCGGAGCCCCCCTCGGCCTCGCGGCACGGCCGCTCGGGCCCACCGAAGGACCGCGGCGCCCCGCCTCTCGCCTTGCCTCGCCCGCCGGGGGCGCGCTGCGCCGACGCTGGCTGGCTCGCCTTGGGTCTGCCCTGTCGGGGCCTGGGCGGATAGACTCCCCAGCGGATCGGAGGTCCACGTGACGGCCAGCATCGAGGGCTTGGGGGGCTACAACCTGGGCTTTGCGGAGGAGCTCTACGCGGCGTATGCGCAGGACCCGAGCTCGGTCGACGCCGAGTGGCGAGCCTTCTTCGCCGAGCTGGGGGAGGCGCCGCAGCCGACCTCGCCCTTCCCGCGACGGAGCTTGTTCGGGGCAGCGGGCGCGAAGAACGGGGGCGGCAACGGACACGCCGCGGTCGCGTCGGTCGCCTCGTCGACCTTGGGTGAGAGCTCGGCCGCGCGGCAGGCGGCGGTGGATCGTCTGGTGCATGCCTACCGCTCCTCGGGGCACATGGGCGCGGAGCTCGACCCGCTGGGCCGCGGCCGTCCGCCGGTCCCCGAGCTGACCCTCGCGCACCACGGCCTCGATCAGGCCGACCTCGATCGGCCCTACTCCGGGCTCCGCGGTCAAGGGATCCAGCCGCTGCGGAACATCCTCGAGCGCCTGCAGAGCACCTACTCGCGCATGATCGGCGCGCAGTACATGCACCTCGACGACCCCGCGGCGCGCGACTGGCTGGAGTCGCGGATGGAGGCCAGCCAGAACCGCTCCGACCTGAGCCACGCCTCCAAGCTGCGGATCCTCGAGAAGCTCACCGCCGCCGAGCAGTTCGAGCAGTTCATTCACACGAACTTCCTCGGCGCCAAGCGCTTCAGCCTGGAGGGCGGCGAGAGCTTGATCCCGCTGCTCGACCTCGCGATCGAGCGCGCCGCGCGTCACGGGGTGCAGGAGGTGGTGATCGGCATGGCCCACCGCGGTCGGCTGAACGTGCTGGTCAACGTCATGGGCAAGGCCCCCGCCGATGTGTTCCGGGAGTTCCAGGACACCGACCCCGAGAACTACTGGGGCCGCGGCGACGTGAAATACCACCTCGGGCACCAGACCCGCGACCGGACCCGCGACGGCAAGGAGGTCTTGCTCACGCTGTGCTGTAACCCGAGCCACCTCGAGTTCGTCAACCCGATCGTGCTCGGCCGGACCCGCGCGCGTCAGGACGAGCGCGGCGACCAGCTGCGCGCCGAGGTCATGCCCGTGATCCTGCACGGAGACGCGGCCTTCGCGGGGCAAGGGATCGTGCAGGAGACGCTCAACCTGAGCACGCTCCAGGGCTACGCCACTGGGGGCGCGCTGCACGTGATCGTCAACAATCAGATCGGCTTCACCACGCCGCCGGAGTCGTCGCGCAGCTGCACCTACGCCACCGACGTGGCGCGCATGCTCCAGGCGCCGATCTTTCACGTCAACGGCGAAGACCCCGAGAGCGTGGCCCACGTGGCCCAGCTGGCGATGGACTTCCGCGCGGCCTTCCACCAGGACGTGTTCATCGACCTCTACTGCTACCGGCGCTACGGACACAACGAAGGCGACGAGCCCGCCTTCACCCAGCCGCTGATGTACGAGCAGATCCGTCAGCGCAAGACGGTGCGCGCCGCCTACCTCGAGCGCCTCGTGGGGCCGGGGAAGATCAGCAGCGACGAGGCCGAGGGGTTGCGAGCCAAGCACCAGGAGCGCCTGGAGGGCGAGCTCGCCCGCTCGCGGGGCGAGAGCTTCGAGCGTCAGGAGGTCACGATCACCCAGCGCTGGGTGCGCTTCCGCGGCGGGCCGCGGAGCCGACGCGACCCGGTGAAAACCGCGCTGCCCAAGGTGTTGCTGAGCGCGCTCCTCGAGCGCACCCTCGACTACCCCGAGGGCTTCGCCGCGCATCGCACCGTGACCAAGCTCCGCGACCAGCGCCGCGCCATGGCGCGTGGCGAGCAGGAGCTCGACTGGGGCGCGGGCGAGGCCCTGGCCTTCGCGAGCCTGGTGTGCGAGAAGCACGCGGTGCGCCTCAGCGGACAAGACGCCGGGCGCGGGACCTTCAGCCACCGTCACTCCGTGCTTCACGACCAGAAGACGGGGGCCGTGCACGTGCCCCTGACGCAGATGGACCCGCAGCAGGCGCGCTTCGAGGTGTGGGACAGCCCGCTCAGCGAGTGCGGGGTGCTCGGCTTCGAGTACGGCTTCTCCCTCGACAGCCCGCAGTCGCTGGTGCTGTGGGAGGCCCAGTTCGGCGACTTCGTGAACACCGCGCAGGTGATCATCGACCAGTTCATCTCGAGCGCCGAAGACAAGTGGGGGCACCTCAGCGGGCTGGTCATGCTCTTGCCGCACGGCTACGAGGGGCAGGGGCCCGAGCACTCGAGCGCGCGCCTCGAGCGCTTCCTCCAGCTCTGCGCCGAGGACAACATTCAGGTGGTGAACCTCACCACGCCGGCGCAGGTGTTCCACCTCCTCCGGCGGCAGGTGCTCGACCGCTGGCGCAAGCCGCTGGTGATGATGACCCCCAAGAGCCTGCTCCGACTCCCGGCGGCGCGCTCGCCGCTCAGCGAGTTCAGCGAGGGGAGCTTCCAGTCGGTGATCGAGGACCCGCGTGAGCCCAAGGCGGTCAAGCGCGTGCTGCTCTGCAGCGGGAAGGTCTACTTCGACCTCGTGGCCTACCGCGAGGAGCACGGGCGCGACGACGTCGCGATCCTGCGCATGGAGCAGCTCTACCCGATCCCCTCCGGGGAGCTCGAGGAGGTCCTCGGGCGCTACGCCGACCGGACCCCGGTGGTGTGGGTCCAGGAAGAGCCCTGGAACATGGGGGCCTGGTTCTTCCTGCGCGCCAACCTCAACGGCGAGATCTTCCGCCGTCTGCCCCTGAGCTGCGTCTCGCGCGACGAGTCGGCGAGCCCGGCGACGGGCTCCCACGCGAGCCACAAGCTCGAGCAGGCCTACCTGGTGCAGCAGGCGTTCGGCGATGCGTAGCGCGCAGATCGCGGCGAGCTGCGCCTGCGCGCTGCTCGGCGTCGCGGGCGCCGTGGGCGCCGCAGAGCCGGCCTGGGTCGCAGGCTGGCGCGAAGCCCCCGTGCCCGTCGGCAGCGTCGAGGCGGAGCAGCGGGCGGCTTATTTCCGGCGCGCCGAGCTCCCCCCCAGCTGGGCGGAGGGGCGCACCCGCACCCTGCGCTTCGAGCTGACCGCCGCGGAGAGCGGAGCGCCCGTGAGCGGGGCCTTGGTCTCGAGCTGGCAGTACCGCCAGCACGGGTTCACGGGCCCCTCGGGTGAGCTCGGCCCCACGCCCTGGTACGTCGGCGCCAGCGGGGTCGTGTTCGTGACCGTCAGCGCGCCAGGGCGCGCGACCAGCCAGGGGTGGCTCCACCCCGTGGGCGACGTGGTGCGCCTGGCCCTGGCCCCCGAGACGCGCCATCGCGTGCGCGCGCGGGTCCTGGACCCCTCCGGCAAGCCCGCGGCGGGGTGCGCCTGGGCGCTGACCCTCCGCGAGGCGACCGCCGCCGCGCCCTCGGGCGAAGGACCCCCGCTCTTGCCCCCCGCCGCAGACCCCCTCAGCGGACGCAGCGACGCCGCGGGCTGGGTCGAGCTGCGCCTGGGCGGGGAGGGCCGGCTGCGCCTGAGCCTGCCCAACGTCGGCTGCGCCGAGCTGCCTGCGCCGGCCTCCGCGACCGCGGAGTGGAAGGTGGCGCTCGAGCCGCGCGGCGGGCAGCTCGTGGCCGGTCAGGTGTGCGACCCGGCCGGGAAGCCCCTCGCCGGAGCCAAGCTCCAGGACGCGCGCAGCGCCGCCACGGTCGTCGCCGACCGCGAAGGGCGATTTCGCTTGACCCACTGCCTGGAGGGCCTCTACTGCTTCGTGGTCGCCGGGCCAGGCGGCGAGGAAGCCGACGACGTGACCGCGTTCACCTACCCCGGCCAGCCGCGCGACGCCGTGCAGGTGATCGCCCGCTAGGCTCGGAGGCCGAGACCGAGACCGAGAGCGACGCCGAGACCGACGCCGAGACCGAGACCGAGGCCGAGACCGAGGCCGAGGCCGAGACCGAGACCGAGACCGACCCCGAGACCGAGACCGAGGCCGAGACCGAGGCCGAGGCCGACGCCGAGACCGAGACCGAGGCCGAGACCGAGGCCGAGGCCGAGACCGAGGCCGAGACCCTCAGGCCACCAAGCCGTAGGGGCGGAGCTTGCCTCCGCCCGCCGTCGCGCTCCCCCGCGTCGCTCTCTTCCCGAGGC
>JAGQRJ010000651.1 GCA_020425635.1 Planctomycetota bacterium
GAGGCGCCGGGCGCGCGGCACACCGTCTCGCCCGACGCCCCCGCGCCCGCGACCCACGACGACCCCTCGGGGTCGAGCGCACCCGCAGCCGGGACCTCGGGCCCCGCAGGAGGTCCCCTGACGCCGCCCAGCGACCTCCCCCCGAGCGGCCCCTCCGGCCCGCGCCCGACGATCCCTGGACCGCCCGACCCCAAGGCCCTGGCCGAGGCCGAGAAGCTCGCCGCGGAGCGGGAGCAGCAGGGCGACACCAGCAACGGCGAGACCCGGGCGCTGGTCTACGACTTCGAGTCCGACGCAGCCCGCCTCGAGCACGAGGCCGAGCGCCGCGCCAACTGGGAGGCGCGCCTCACGCGGGAGAACGACATCAAGCTCAAGTCCCTGCGCGAGTCGGTCGGCCTGAGCTCCGCCCAGGAGTCGCGACTGCGCGAAATCCTCGACGCGGAGCTCGCCGAGCGCATGCGCCTCGTCGACGCCCTCGCCGCCAAGGAGCTGACGCGCACGACCTTCGACCAGGGAATCCGCGCCAACATGGAGGGGGCCCGCCAGGCGCTGCAGGCCCTGCTGACCCCCGAGCAATACGCTGCCTACGGCGAGCTCAAGCCCCGCGAGCAGGTCCTCCGCGACGAGACGAAGTAGGCGCTCAGCCCGCGACGTCCCGCGGCTCGCCGCGCTCGCACTTGAGGCAGTCGAGCTCCCCCCCGAGCCGCTCCGCGCGCCCCGCCTCGCTGAGCACCCAGGGCCGCAGGCTCATGGGCGGCTGATGCCGCACGTGCTGGGTGTGCCCGCACGCCAGGCGCGCGACCCAGTGCCCCTCGTGGTCCTGGTGAAAGCCGGTCATGGGCTGACGCATGCGCGGGGCTCTAGAAGAACTCGTCGCAGAAGAACACGAGGACCGCCGCGACCGCGCGTCGGTCGTCGTGGCTGCTGCAGTTCGAGGCGCGCCCCCACGTGGAGCCACCTTTGCGGATCGTGCCGTCGGACTGGATCTCACCGATCGAGCTCCCGCCCTTGCGCAGCGTGCCGCCGGACTGGAGCTCGCCGATCGAGCTCCCCCCGCGCCGGATCGTCCCGCCGGACTCGACCTTGCCGATCGAGGATCCCCCCTTGCGCACGGTGCCGTCGGACTGGATCTCACCGACCGACGATCCACCCATGCGGATCGTGCGGCCCCCCTCGACGACGGCCCAGCTCGAGCCGCCCTTCCTGATCTCCATGTCTGCCATGGTCGCTCCCTCTGCTCGGGTTCAGCTTGGTCTCAGCCCGGGCTAGCGCTCCAGCGGCAGGGCCTCGGGCAGCTCGATCAGCCACAGCGTCGTCGGCTCCCCGCTGGGGAGCATGCGCAGCTTGGCGTTGGGCGCGGGCTTGCCGTCGAGGTGCAGCACGCCGTCACGGACCGTGTAGTCCTCGACGTCGTCGTTGCCGTCCAGGGGATCGAGGAGCTTCGTCTCGAGCCCGAAGTCGTGGTCGGCGATCACCGCCAGGGTTCTGCCGTCGACGATCGCCAACCCCTCGGCCTTCTCCACCGACCAGCCCAGGTCGACCAGGTCGAGGATCCGCTGCTTGCGCACGAGGTTCACCCCGAGGGCCTCGAGCTCGGCGGCGTCGGCGCCCTCGAGCGCGCTCCCGTCCTCGCGGGTGAGCCCGGTCACGTCGCTCGCGCCGCGCAGGTCGATCCGGTAGATCACGTTGCGCTGCCCGTCGGCGGTCTTGCCCTGCTCGATCAGGAGCAGCTCGTGGTCGCTCAAGGCGCACAGGTCGCCGAGCTTGGCGTCTCGGGGCTTCCTGTAGGCCGAGCCGTCGTGGGGGTAGGCGAAGGTGCGGGTCGCGCCGCTCTGGGGGTCGACCTCGACCAGGCGCAAGAAGGTCGCCTCGCGGCCGCCGTCGCTGGCGACGCACACGCTCTGCAGCCCGGCGATCACCTTCCCGCTGGGGGTCACGCACACCCCCTCGAAGCCGCGGTTGGGGATCCTGCGCGCGACCTCCGCGGGCAACCCCGCCCCAGGGCGCAGGTGGGTGAGCACCGCGCCGCTCTCGGGGTCGATCCGCAGCAGGTCGGGCCCGTATTCGTCGCACACCCAGAGCTTGCCCTCGCCGTCCACGGCGACCCCTTCGGGGTCGATCCCGCTCGCCGCGCTCTCGATCACCTGCAGGTCCTCGTTCAAGGCGACCTCGCCCGTCGACCCCGGACCGGCTGGCCGCGGGAGCCCCGACAGCGGCTGACCGTCGGACCCGACCAGGGCGTGGAAGCGGACGACCTCGGCCTGAGCTCCGCTCAGGCGCAGCTTGGCGGCCACGGGGCTGAAGTCCGGCGCCCCGAAGAGCTTGGAGGGAGCCTCGGCGCCGCCGGCGCCGACGTACGTCGGCCCGTCGCCGTTGGGCCCGCGATCGCTGATCGCCCACAGCTCGATCGCGTCGCCGTCGCGGCGGGCGAAGCACAGCCCCGACCCCAGGCTGACCGGAAACCCGGGGTCGAAGTGCTCGGCGGCTGGTCCCTGCGGCCGGACCGCGGTCTCGGGCGAGAGCGCCAGCGTGACCTTCGTCACCCGGACCTCCTCGGGCCCAAGCGCGCCTGGCTCCTTGGAGGGGCTGGAGCACGCCAGCAGCGTGGAGGCGAGGAGGGCGGCAATGGGGCGACGCGTCATGGTGTGCTCCAGAAGTTGCTGAGGCCTGAGAGGCCCAAATGCTAAACTCCGCGCCGCGAAGAGTGGCGAGAGAGGAACCCCATGATCCTTGAAACTGGTCTCGACGCGCGGATCCCGCGCCGGCGCTCGCTCCCCCTCGGCCTCGCGGCCCTGCTCGTCCTCGGCGCGGCCGGGTGCGGCAGCTCGAGCTCGGGACGAGGATCCGCCTCGACCACCACCGCCGCGACCACCTCGAACACCGCTCCGGTGAGCAGCTCGGCCACGGGCTCGACGAGCTCCCTCGTCGCGCAGGGCAGCCTCGACCTGCTGACCTACAACGTGGCGGGGCTCCCCCAAGGGCTCTCGAGCTCGAACCCCGTGGCCAACACGCCGCAGATCAGCCCCAAGCTCAACGCCTACGCGGTGGTGCTGGCCCAGGAAGACTTCACCTACCACACCCAGCTCATGAGTCAGGCGCTGCACCCCTACCAGTCGAGCCCGCAGCCGGTGAGCAGCGTCCTGCGGCCCATGAACGACGGGCTGAACCGCTTCTCCCAGCCGCCCTTCAGCGGGCATCAGCGCGTGACCTGGGCGGTGAGCTACGGCGTGTTCGGCCACGCCAACGACAGCCTCGCGAGCAAGGGCTACTCCTTCGCGCGCCACGAGCTCGCGCCCGGGGTCGAGGTCGACGTCTACAACCTGCACGCCGACGCAGGCTCGAGCCAGGGCGACATGGACGCCCGCCTGCAGCAGTTCGCGCAGCTCGCCCAGGACATGGCGACCCGCTCCGCGGGCCGCCCGGTGATCGTCGCCGGCGACACCAACCTCAAGGACACGCGCCCGCAGGACATGCAGACCCTCGCCGACTTCCTCGGCGTCCTCGGGCTGCGCGATTGCGCGCGAGAGCTGGGCAAGCCCGAGCTGATCGACCGGGTCATGATCCGCGACGGCGGGGGCGTGTTCCTCACGCCGTCGCTGTGGCGCACCGCCGACGAGTTCGTCGACGCCCAGGGCGGCGACCTCTCCGACCACAAGGCGGTCCACGTGACGCTCGATTGGGCGTTCTACCGCTAGCCCGCAAAGCTCACCACGAAGTGGTGAGTTTGCGGGGTAGCCGCCTGCGCAGCAGGCGGGCTGCGCCGGAGCGAGTCGGCGGCTCTGCCGCCGCGAGCGAGGCGCAAGCGACCGTGTGTACCAGGCCGCAGGTCGGGTCTCACTGTCTCAAGCAACACTGCTGGTCGCACTGCGAATCCACGAGCGGAGCGAGTGGTGAGGAGTGCGGGC
>JAGQRJ010000652.1 GCA_020425635.1 Planctomycetota bacterium
CGACGCGCACCTCGAGCGCCAGCGCGAGCGCAACGCCGAGGAGCGGGTCGACGGCTGGCGCGAACGCGCGCGGGCCGGGCGCGGTCCGCCGGCTGCGTGAGGGCGGCCGAGGCAGGTGCTGCCGGCGGCGCAACGCGGAGGAGCGGGCCGACGGCTGGCGCGAGCGCGCGCTGGCCGGGCGGGAGGCCGACGGTGTGGACGCGGCTGGGGCAGGTGCCGCCGGCGGCGTGAGGGCGGCCGGGGCAGGTGTTGCTGGCGGCGTAACGCGGAGGAGCGGGTCCACGGCTCGCGCGAGCGGGCTGCGGCGTGCGGCCTCCGGTTAGCCCGCCAACGCTCGGCCTGCGCCTGCGCGCAGTTGGGCGATCGCCTGCTGGACGTCGGGCGCCTTGAACACGGCGCTGCCGGCCACGATCGCGTTGGCGCCGTGCTTGGCGGCGTGGAGCACCGTCTCGGGGTTCAGGCCGCCGTCGACCTCGAGGTCGATCGGGCGCTCGCCGATCGCGGCGCGCAGGGCGGAGATCTTCGCGGCCATGTCGGCCATGTAGCTCTGGCCGCCGAAGCCGGGCTCGACGGTCATGACCAGCACCAGGTCCCAGGCGTCGAGCTGCTCGAGGATCGCCTCGGGCGGCGTGCCGGGCTTGAGCGCCACGCCGGCACGGGCGCCGCCGGCGCGGATCGTGGCGCTGGCCTCGAGCGCGCCCTCGGCCTCGAGGTGCACGGTGATCCCGTCGGCGCCGGCGGCGAGGAAGTCGTCTACGTAGCGGAGGGGCTCGGAGATCATGAGGTGGCAGTCGAGGAACAGGTCGGTGACCTGGCGCAGGGCCTTCACGACCGGCGCGCCGATCGTGAGGTTGGGTACGAAGTGCCCGTCCATGACGTCGACGTGCAGCCAATCGGCGCCCGCGGCCTTCATGCGCGCGGCCTCGCTCGCGAGGTTCGCGAAGTCGGCGCTGAGGATCGAGGGCGCGATCACCACCGGGCGCACCTCAGGCCTCCGGGAGGGCGACCAGGCCCGGGAGGTCGTCGCCCTGCACGAACTCGAGCGAGGCGCCGCCGCCGGTGCTGACCCAATCCATGCCCTCGTCGAGCCCCAGCTCGCGGGCCGCGGCCGCGGAGTCGCCGCCGCCGACCACGGTGTTGATCGCGCGGTTGTAGCCGAGGTAGCTCGCCAGGTAGTGCGTGCCGAGGTGGAAGGGGGGCTTCTCGAACACCCCGAGCGGCCCGTTCCAGAACACGGTCCGCGCGCCCTGCAGGCAGTGCACGTATTCGGCGATCGTCTGGGGACCCACGTCGAGGCCCATGTAGCCCGCGGGGATCTCCTCCACGACCTTGTAGCCCGTCGGGTCGTCGAAGCTCGTCGCCACCGCGTGGTCGCGGGGGAGGAGCAGCTCGCGCCCGGTCTCGCGCCCGCGAATCCGCGCGCGCTCGAGGATCGCGTGGGCCTCGGGGATCATGTCGTCCTGGACCTTCGAGTCGCCGACGGGCTTGCCCATGGCCTTGAGGAAGGTGTAGGCCATGCCGCCGCCGACGCAGATCGCGTCGACCTTGGGCACCAGCGCCTTGAGCACCGGGATCTTCGAGTCGAGCTTGGCTCCGCCGAGGACCACCGCGACCGGCCCCGGCGCGGTGCCGTCGCGCAGCGGGCCGAGCTTCTCGACCTCGGCCAGGATCAGGCTCCCGCAGGCCGCCGGCAGGCGCTCGGCGAGCTGGACCACCGACGCGTGGGCGCGGTGCACGGCGCCGAAGGCGTCGGAGACGTAGGCGTCGGCCAGGGACGCCAGCGCCGCGCCGAAGGCCGGGTCGTTCTTCTCCTCGCCGGGGTCGAAGCGCAGGTTCTCGAGCAGGAGCACCTGCCCGTCCTCGAGCGCGTCGACCGCCGCGGCCGCGGCCTCGCCCACGATCGCGGGCACGAAGGCCACCGGCGCCTCGAGCAGTTCGCTCAGCCGCGCGGCGATCGGGCGCAGGCTGAGCTCGGGGGAGGGCTTGCCCTTGGGGCGCCCGAGGTGCGAGCAGAGCACGACCCGCGCCTTGCGCTCGCGCAGGGCCTGGATCGTCGGGAGGGCCTTGAGCAGGCGGTAGTCGTCGCCGACGGTGCGCTCGGCGCCCTGGCCCTTGAGCGGGACGTTGAAGTCGACCCGCACGAGGACCCGCTTGCCCTGGAGCTTCCCCAGGGAGTCGATTCCACGCTTGGCCATGCGTTAACCCAGGTTGGACATGTGGGCGGCGAGGTCGAGCATGCGGTTCGAGTAGCCCCACTCGTTGTCGTACCAGGTGAGGACCTTGGCCAGGGTCTCGTTCATGACCATGGTGCTCTCCCCGTCGACGATCGAGGACGCGGGCTCGCCGACGATGTCCGAGGACACGATCGGGTCTTCGGTGAACTCGAGGATCCCCTTGAGCTCGCCCTCGCTGGCGGCCTTGAGCGCGGCGTTGATCTCTTCGCGGGAGGCGCCCTTCTCGAGCTCGCACACCAGGTCGACGATGCTCCCGTCGGGGACGGGGACGCGCATGGCCATGCCGTCGAGCTTGCCGACCAGGGCGGGGAGCACGAGGCCTACCGCCGCCGCGGCGCCGGTGCTGGTCGGGACGATGTTGTTGGGCGCGGCGCGCGCGCGGCGCAGCGTCTTGTGCGGCAGGTCGAGCAGGCGCTGGTCGTTGGTGAAGGCGTGCACCGTCGTCAACAGGCCGCGCTTGATCCCGAAGGTCTCGTGCAGCACCTTGGCCAGGGGCGCGAGGGCGTTGGTCGTGCACGAGGCGTTGCTGACCACGGTGTGCTTGGCCTCGAGCACGCCGTGGTTGACGCCCATGACCACCGTGGCGTCGACGGGGCCCTTGGCGGGGGCGGAGATCACGACCTTCTTCGCGCCGCCCGCGAGGTGCTTGCCGGCGGTCTCCTTGTTGCGGAACACGCCGGTGGACTCGAGCACCATGTCGACGCCCAGGTCACCCCACTTGATCGCGCTCGGGTCGCGCTCGGCGGTCACCTGGACGCGGCGGCCGTCGAGGCCGAACTCGCCCAGCTCGAGCGGGTCGATCTTGCCGTCGAAGCGCCCGTGGACCGTGTCGTACTTCAGCAGGTATTCGAGGGTCGGGTCGTCGGTGAGGTCGTTGATCCACACCACCTCGAACTCCTCGGGGCGGGCGTAGGCGGCCCGGAACACCAGGCGACCGATCCGGCCGAAGCCGTTGATCCCGAGCTTGATCTTCTTGTTCGCGCGCACGTAGCAGCCGACCTTCATGAGGCCTCCTCTTGGGGGCCACGTTACCGCATGAACCGGCCTGGCTGGACGCGCGGTGAGCGCAATCTGGGGCGCGGGCACTCGAGACGAGGCCTCCGCTGGACCGTGCGCCGCCCGAAGGCGATTGACCTCCCGCCTGCGGGTGTTAATCTCCTTCAGCGCCGTTGGTTGAGTGCTGGCGTGGGGGAGCCGATGGCCGGCATCGCCGACTTGGATCTACCTGAATCCGACGAGGACCTCCTCGCCCTCGTGTTCCGGGACGACCTCACCGGTCTCCTCAACCGCCGATTCTTTGCCCGGTTCATGAAGCAGGTCGCCGACTGGAGCGACGGCGCGCCCCCCGTGGCCCTGGCCATGATGGACATGGACAACCTCAAGCGGATCAACGACCGCCTGGGCCACATGTCGGGTGACGCGACCCTCAAGCGCCTCGGAGAGCTGTTCCGCGAGGAGCTCAAGGAGGGGCAATACGCCGTGCGCTACGCCGGCGACGAGTTCGCGCTGATCCTCCCCGGGTCCACGCGGAAGGAGGCCCTGGAGCTCGCCAACCGCCTGCGGCAGGCCGTGGTCAAGGACGGCTACAAGGACGCCAAGCTGCCCGAGGGCCTGCGCCCGAGCCTCTCGATCGGCGTCGCTTGCTTCCCCGCCGACGCCCCGGCGGGCGGCGACGAGCTGACCGAGGCCGCGGACCGCGCGCTCTATTACTCCAAGCGCACCGGCAAGAACCGGGTCACCTCGGCCGCGGACATCGTCGACGCCGAGGAGGTCTCGGACCTCGAGGCGCTCTCGGGCTTCCCCTCGCGGACCCTGGTCGGGCGCAAGGCGGCCTTCGAGGTCGCCGACGAGGCGATCTCCCTCGTGCTCGACGATCACTTCGGCTTCGTCCTGGTGCAGGGCGAGGCAGGGACGGGCAAGACGCGGCTCCTCGGCGAGTTCGCGCGCTACGCGCAGGAGCGAGACCTCGCGGTCTTGATCGAGCGCTGCACCCCGGTCAGCCGCGACGACCCCTACCGCGTGCTCGCGAACCTGCTCGAGCGCTACCTCAAGGCCAACCCCGCGATCCGCGACCGCTGCCTGAGCGAGCTCAGCCCCGCTCAGCGCTCGGCGCTGCGCGAGGTGCTGCCCAACCTCCCTCCCGATCGCCGCCGTCCGCCGACCGGGGCCACGCCCCCCACCGCGAGTCGGCGCC
>JAGQRJ010000653.1 GCA_020425635.1 Planctomycetota bacterium
ACGCCCTGCGCGCCTGCAAGCAGGCCTTCGAGCTCGGCGAGCAGGACGCCCTCGCCTGGGGGAGCCTGGGCCTCGTCCGGGCCTCCCAAGCGCGCTTCGACTCGGCCGTCGAGGCCTTCGACCAGGCCTTGCGGATCGAGCCGGACTCCGCGGACTACGCGGCCCTCCGCGCGCGCTGCCTCGAGCTCGGCGCGCAGGAGCGCTAGCCGCCCCCCGCTAGTTGGGGAGGTGGGCGGTGATCCCGCCCGCGTCGCCGAGCAGGAAGTGGCGGCGCCAGTCTCCGCGGAGGCCCGGCTGGCCGAACTGCCGGTGCAGGTCGGTGCGCGTCGAGACCTTGGCCCCCTCGACCGTGAAGGTGCAGCTGTGCACCAGGGTCCGCTGGGGGTCGCTGCGCACGAAGGGGGTCGCGTCGGCGACCTCGAGGCGCACGCTGCCGTTGGCCAGCACGCGCACGCTGGGCGTGGCGGCGACGGGCGCCTCGCCCGAGAACCAGCGCGCCGTCACCCGACCGGGCACGATCGTCTTGAACCCGAGGCTCATGCCGCCGCCGGAGAGCCGGCGCGCGGTCCAGCTGTAGGGCACGACCTTCGCCGAGAGGGCGAGGGTCAGCTCCTCGCGGCACACCACGCAGAACGCGTTCTCCCGGCGCATGAGGCAGGTCTGCTCGGGGCGGTAGATCCCGTGCTTCAGGTGCAGCGCGCCCTCGTGCAGCCCCACGCGGTCGAGGCTCGGGTGCGTCGGGAGCGGGGTGCTCGGGCTGATCCAGTGCCGCCAGGGGATCGCGCTGCGCTGGGTGCGGCTGGTCACGTTGCGGAAGCGCCAGCCCATGGCGCAGAGGATCGGGCGCCCGAGGAGCTCGCCGAGCACCAGCAGCGCTTGGGGCACCTTGATCTCGGCGGAGTCGTACTCGTCGGCAACGCGACCGATCGTGTGCCCGAGCTCGTGCACGATCGTGCGCGGGTACTCGCCCGACGCGAAGCACACCTCGCCGTAGCTGACCCCGCCCCAGAGGTCGGGGAACAGGCACACGATCGCGTCGGCGTCGGGGGCGTGGCGGGCGACCGTGCGTTGAATCGCCTCGCGGTCGCCGTTGACGTAGCGCAGCGAGCCGCCGTAGGTCACGTCGAAGGCGGTGTTGCGCTTGCCCTGGCCCTTCTGGGTGACCCCGTAGTCGCTGGAGGCCACGTCGATCCGGTGGACGTTGACGTAGCCCCAGTATTCCTTGAACGGCGACGTGGACTTCAAGAGCTCGACCGCGCGCGCGACCTGACGCTCGAAGCGCGCGCGGTCGGCGGCCCGGTAGCCGTCGCCGACGAACACGACGTCGTAGCGGTTGGAGGGGTCGCCGTGGTCGACGAGGGTCTTCGTGCCCAGGACCTGCGGCGCCGCGAAGGCGCTGGTCCCGAGGGCCAGGAGGGATACGAGCAAGAGGGGCAGTCTCATGGGGACTCCAGCGCAACGGCGCCGAGGGGGAAGGGGTGTTTGTCTGCGAGGGGGATCTGCCGCACGACCTCGAGCTGGGTCGCGCCCGCGAGCGCGGGCACCCGCAGCGCGAGCACGGTCTCGTGCTCGATCACGACGTGCCCCTGGAGGTGCGGCTCGCTGTGACCCGCGAGGGGGCAGAGCTCGGGGAGCTCGAACTCGCCGCTGAACAGCGGCTCGCCCTGAGCGTCGAGCAGGCGGTAGAGGTAGGGTCCGCGGCCGCGGTTCAGCGCGCGGAAGACGAGCGGCTTGGCGATCACCTCCAGCCGTTCCACCCGCTCGGGGGTCACGCGGAGCAGGATCAGGGACGAGGTCTCGCTGACCACCTCCAGCGGGCCCACGCACAGCTCGACCTCGTCCTCGGCGGGCTGCGGCGCGCAGGCCTCGGGCGCCTGCGCCTGCACGGCGGGCGCGGGCTGCGCGGGCTCGGCGGCTGGCGGCTCACCGAGCTCGGGACTCGGAGTCTTGGGAGCGG